>CAMENQ010000040.1 GCA_945928585.1 uncultured Roseburia sp.
AACCCCTCAGCCGTGTACGCTTCCAAAGAAGCCGCTCCCAAGGCTACAGGTATGGGCAGGGCTGAGTGGTTCCGTTACTATATTAACAATACTCAGTGCCTGTCAAGTATTTCGTATTTTTCTCTTGTTTTTATACAGTTTAACAAACTTTGATATCTCGTATCAAGATCCCCGTCTTCCACTGTTACATCCATAGATGCTGCAATATCATCAATAAGGCGGTCAGACATTCTCGGTCGCATATGTATAAGAAGATTTCGCTGTTGTTCATAAGTCTCGGCGTCAAGAAAAGCAATCAAATCACTGCTTACTCCGGATGCCTGTTCAGTAACATCATCAGTATACTGTCCGTTTTCATTTGTATTATTTACAGACTGTCCGGTATTTTCATCCCTGCATAATTCTACATTTGTAATTATACCTGTATCTATATTCTTATCTGTTTTCTTTTTATCTGCATAAGAATATTGATTTTCAACCTTTTCAAATCTGTATACTGATTTGGCATCAGGGTATTTTTCCCGGTCAACCAGGCTCATAAACATATCAAGAGGTCTTACGTATATACCGTAATCTCCGTATAATGCCTGATATACAACCATATCTTCATCTGTTTCACTATGTCTGGCAATAGTTATAATCTGATATAACTTTTCCTTATCCTTAAAATGTCTGTAAAGCTCCTGTGGTTTAGGTATAGGTCTGTCTGCCATATAAATATCTCCATTTCTGTAATTAAATCAAGGCTTCATATGTTGCTCTGATTGCCTTAATAAAGTCCTCACTGTTAAGAACTGTAGGATTTTCCATAGTAGTTATGATGGCAAGGTCATTTGTCATCTTTCCATCCTCTATCGTCTTAATGCAGGCTCTTTCCATATTGTCGGCAAATGTGCAAAGCTCATTTATTCCATCAAGCTCTCCTCTTTTTCTGAGTGCACCTGTCCATGCAAATATAGTGGCTATAGGGTTTGTAGATGTCTTTTCTCCCTTTAAGTGCTTATAGTAATGTCTCTGCACTGTACCGTGAGCAGCCTCATACTCGTACTTTCCTTCAGGTGATACAAGAACTGATGTCATCATTGAAAGCGAACCAAACGCTGTAGCTACCATATCACTCATTACATCTCCGTCATAGTTCTTACATGCCCATATGTAACCGCCCTCTGAACGGATAACTCTTGCCACTGCGTCATCTATAAGTGTATAGAAGTACTCTATGCCGGCTTCCTTAAACTTTTCAGCATATTCCTTGTCATATATCTCTTGAAAAATATCCTTAAATGTATGGTCATATTTCTTTGAGATAGTATCCTTTGATGAGAACCATAAATCCTGCTTTGTTTCAAGTGCAAAATTAAAGCAGCTTCTTGCAAAGCTTTCAATGGATTTATTAATGTTATGCTGTCCCTGAATAATGCCTGCTCCCTTAAAGTCATGTATAAGTTCTCTTGTTTCTGTACCGTCCTCTGCCGTAAATACAAGCTCAGCCTTTCCTGCTCCCGGAACCTTCATCTCTGTTGCCTTATATACATCACCATAAGCGTGTCTTGCTATAGTTATAGGTTTCTTCCATGTCTTTACATATGGCTCTATTCCCTTTACGATAATAGGTGCTCTGAAAACTGTACCGTCAAGTACTGCTCTTATTGTACCATTTGGGCTTTTCCACATTTCCTTTAAATCATACTCTGTCATTCTGGCTGCATTTGGTGTGATAGTAGCACACTTAACGGCTACTCCGTACTTTTTTGTAGCCTCTGCTGATTCTACTGTTACCTTATCATCCGTCTGATTTCTATATTCCAATCCTAAGTCATAATACTCACTCTTTAAATCTACATACGGAAGTATAAGCTCGTCCTTTATCCATTTCCAAAGTATCCTTGTCATTTCATCTCCGTCCATCTCAACTAACGGTGTAGTCATTTTAATCTTTTCCATAATAAGTAATCCTCCGTTTGTTCTTAATATTCTGTATTTATAACACTTCAAAGTATAACACGCTCTCTTTTTAATTTCAACACAAAAGTATACATCTCTATCCTGCTTCGTAACAGTTCAGCCACGACGATACCTGAAACCTCAAAACGGGCTTCTATGGTGCCGTACACGACCAAGGTGGTTGTATATTACGTGCACAAGCATTGAGGAGGCAATTAGAAATTTATTGATGTGCTGCAGCTATCTTCTTAGCAGAGGCCGTCTGTTTGAGGAAGTGGCTGAGAATTCAGACACTTCCGAGTTACGGCCGTCGCTTAGAATATAGCTGCAGAGCATCAATAAAATTTCTTATTGTCTCCGAAGCTTGTGCACATAATATACAACCACCTTGGTCGTGTACGGCACCATAGAAGCCCGTTTTGAGGTTTCAGGTATCATCGTGGCTGAATTGTTATATTTTTCACCTAATATCAGAAGGTTATTCGCAGTTTTTTAATATATCGTATCTGACACTTTTCACCATCTACCAGAGCTTCATGCTCCTTAGTGGTTATGTCTACATTTATTAATTCTTCGCTGTAATCAGTTTCAACCTTTATAAGCTTGTTCTTTCGACCAAGCTTATTTTTCTTTATAAAATATCTTGCTGCACTTGCTGCCAATGCTTTATCTTCATCACGGTCAGCAGTTTCTACCCTTAAGTCTCCACCATTTATCGGCTTTCCTATATAAGCCACCTTATCTGCTCCCAGTACCTTTAAGCCCTTCATCTGTGATGCTACATCATAATAATCTTTTCTGTCCACATCGTCCTCAACAACTATTATTTTTGATTTTTCCGAATACATCAGATATATGTTATATATATTAGGCATACTTCCAAGAAGCTTTCCTACAATAACACTGTATACTGCATAAAGCATAACACTGGTCACAATAAGTGCTGCCATAAATATAATTTCAATCAATGTAAGTCTTGATAATCCCAGTATTCCCTTAAAAAACAACACTCCTACTGCAAATAAGCCTATAAGAACACCACACATTAATCTTCTTAAATTATTAAACGGCTTACAGCATTTAAATAATTGAAGAAGTGCCGCTATGGCAAGACCATACAGGCTTAGTGTTGAAATGTCTGTCTTTCCGCCTCCGAATATAGAGGCATATATCTGCACCAAGACTATATTTGTTATAACTAAGAGGGCTCCGGGGATAGCCATTTTTAATACATTAATAAGGAATTTTCCTTTTACCCTGTTCATATTCGGCTCAAGTGCCAGTATAAATGACGGCATTCCTATGGCTAACGCTCCAATAAATGTAAGCTGAATTGGTATGAAAGGATATGCCATAGGCAGTATAACAAACAATATAGCTATAATGGTAGAATAAATGGTTTTTGTAAGATACAGGGATGCTGACCTTTGGAGATTGTTTATTGTCTGTCGTCCCTCAGCCACTATGGATGGCATTGATGCAAAGTTTGAATCAAGAAGTACTAACTGGGATACATTTCTTGCCGCATCACTTCCTGACTGCATTGCTATACTACAGTCTGCCTCACGAAGTGCCATTACATCATTTACTCCGTCTCCCGTCATGGCAACTGTATGCCCCTGCTCCTTTAGTGACTTTATGAGCACAAGTTTCTGATTTGGTGTAACCCTGCCAAATACCGTATATTTTTCAGATGCTTCTTTTATATCATCCTCTGTTTCCAGTAGTGTTGCATCTATGTATTTATCCGCATTTAATACTCCTGCTTTTCCTGCAACATATGAAACCGTCTTTGGATTATCACCAGAAATCACCTTTATATTTACGCCCTGATTTATAAAGTATCTGAAAGTTTCAGGTGCCTCACTTCTTATAGTGTCGCTTAAAAGAATAATGCCAATGACCTTAAGGTCCTTAGGAAGCATTTTATTTTCTGAGTGATTTGATGAATGTGCAAAAACCAACACTCTTAATCCTTTTTCAGAATATCCGTCTACAAGCGTTTTTACTGTTTTATCCGGCTGCTCAAACATAAATTCAAGGGCTCCCAGTACATAACATCCATCCTCTAAGAAATCTACCATACTCCATTTTTTATCTGATGAGAAGCTTATTGCTTCTTTTATTTTCTTGCCGCACTGATACATGCCTTCCCTGCTTAAAACTGAACTCTCCTCTACATATGCTTTTAAGGCATTGTAGGTTGGATTATTATCATTTAGAGATACTACAAAATCTGCTATTGCTGTTTCAAATCTTTCTGATGAATTGTTATATCCGCTATTTTCAATATATTCTTTATCATACTTCTTTATATCGTATTCATCAATGTCAACAAAGCCCTCCACTGACATGGTGCCTTCTGTGATAGTTCCTGTCTTATCAAGACATAATGTATCTACTCTTGCAAGTGTTTCTATACAGTATAATTCCTGAACAAGTGTATTTTTTCTTCCAAGCTTTACTACGCTTACTGCAAGCACCATACTTGTAAGCAGTACCAGACCTGACGGAATCATTCCAAGAACTCCTGCCACAGCACCTACAACAGCCTCATTATAGGTTTGTGTCTTTATCTGGTTTAAAAACAAAAGACAGCCTATAGGAACTATAAATATACTTACAAACTTTATTATTGCTTTAATTGACCTCATTATCTCTGAGTTTGGTCTTTTAAGCTTTTTTGCCTGACTTGTAATGGTATTTACATAATTTTCCTTTCCTACGTGTATTGCCTCAGTAACTATATTTCCTGAAATAAGATAACTTCCCGAAAGCACTTCATCTCCCTTTGTCTTATATACAGGATCACTTTCACCCGTAAGAAGGCTTTCATTTACTTCGCACTCTCCTTCAAGAATACAGCCGTCCACACATACCTGATTTCCGCTTCTTAAAACTATATAATCTCCAAGTACTACATCTTCCACCTCTATCTTTTTTTCCTCACCATCTCTTATAACAACGGCATGTGGTGCCGAAAGAAGCGAAAGCTTATCTATTATTTTTTTTGAACGTACTTCCTGCACTATTCCTATTAAGCCATTCCAAAATACCACTCCCAGAAAAAGCATATTTTTGTAGGAATGAACAAGTAAAAGACAAAGTGCAAGGCATAAATTTACAAAATTAAATAATGTAAACAGATTTGTAAATATTATCTGACCTATAGACTTTGTCTTTACTGAAAAATTTCCATTTACCAAGCCTTTTTTCTGCTGTTCCTTTACCTGATTTTCAGTTAATCCTCTTAAATCTCTCATTTTTCTACCCGCGTTTCTTTTTTTAATCCCTAAAGCGACAATGTAAAATGATACAAAGCGCTACTGCCATGCATTTTATATTTTCTTTGACATCAAGTCACTGTTTGTGCTGTACATAATTGCCGTTTCCCTTGATATTCTGCCTTCCTTAAACAGACGTAAAAGCTCGCCATCCATAGTTCGCATGCCCTCAGACTGACCTGAATAAATAACATTATCCATCTGGAATACTTTTGATTCCCTTATCATATTTCTTATGGCACTGTTTACTATCATTATCTCAAATGCAGGAATAAGCTCCCCGTTTATTCCCGGTACAAGCTGCTGTGACACAACTGCCTGCAGCACCATTGACAGCTGGACTCTCACCTGCTGCTGCTGATTTGCAGGAAATACATCAATTATTCTGTCTATGGTTTTGGCAGCACCTACCGTATGGAGTGTGGAGAATACAAGCTGACCTGTCTCTGCTGCTGTAATAACGGTACTTATAGTATCATAGTCCCTCATTTCCCCCATAAGAATAACATCCGGCGACTGCCTTAATGCTGCCCTTAAAGCCGTCCCATAATCGAGGGTATCATTATCTACCTCTCTCTGGCTTACAATGCTCTTTTTATGTCTGTGCATAAACTCTATAGGATCCTCTATGGTAATAATGTGCTTTTTCTGATGTTCATTTATTTCATCAATAATACAGGCAAGTGTAGTGGATTTTCCGCTTCCCGTAGGCCCTGTCACAAGTACAAGTCCTTTTGAAAAATTTGATAAACCTATAACTGTATCGGGAATTTCCAGTTCTCTGTAATCAGGCAGTTCAAATTTTACGACTCTAAGCACCGCCGCATAAGAACCTCTCTGCTTATACGCATTACATCTGAAACGTCCAAGACCGCTTACGGCAAAAGAAAAGTCAGCATCACCTGTTCTCTCAAGTTCCTCCAGTTTCTTGTTGCCATATATGGCATATATTTCGCCTACTATTCTTAAGGTTTCCCCTGGCGAAAGCCTTTCCTCTGACTCGTTTATAATCTCACCGTTTATCTTATATGCCAAAGGACAGCCTGCCACAATATACACATCAGAAGCATTTTTCTCAAGTGCCATTGCCAATATATCCATTGCCTTCATATCCATATTAATTGCCCTGCCTTTCAGTAATTATAACATTCTGCATTATTCTGATTTTACTGCGTAGTTCTCTATACTGTAGCCTTCATCAGTATTTTCATCGTTAATCTTTAAAACCGCACAAAGACTGCGGCTGCCGCTTATGCTTTCCTTTATCGTAACTGTATTGTTTTCCTGATTATAAGCGTTTTCACCGCAACTTTCATTTATGGCATTTTTTACAGCCTCATAATACGAATCACCGCTTAATCCTTCCTGTCTCACCTGTAAAATAATGCCGTCAATACTGCATATTTTTTCATTTATAATGCCTTCTGCCTTATAATAATCTGATATACTGTCAGCATTTTTAACGGAAAGCTTCATATCTGCATTTGCAGATGAAAAAGACAGTACACCAAAGGCTGTAAGACACAGAACAACAAATATCATCATAATGGAGGTAATTCCGGTACTTACTTTAAATTCATATTTTTTCATTGCTGTACCTCCCCTGCATATATTTTAGTTTCAATAGTGTTTATATTTTTTTCTGACGTATCGAAGGAAACTGTAACAGTGTAAAGCTTTCCCTGTTTATACTCCTCTGTTTTTATAATAACTTTTCCCAAAATGTATGCATCATCTGATGATACTTCATTAAACTTCTTGTCAAAATACTGATAATATAAGCCTGTATTCTCTTTAATATATCCGGCTTTTTCCGTCATATATGTATCTGCACTGCTTATGCCATTATGCTTTAAACATGGCTTCAGCTCTTCAATAAGTGTCTGTGACATTAGATTTCCATCTGTAATGCTAATGCTGTCATTGCTTTTTTTGTTTGCCTCTACAAAAAGCTGCACTGTAATGACTGCAGATATGGTAAAAAACAGAATAACTATAATAAATTCCGTAAGAAAAGCTCTTGTTTTTTCCAATCTATTCATGCCTTACCTCCTTACCTTATGTTATTTCCAAGGTAAATGCTCATTTTGCTTTCTTTACCATTTTTATCAAAAACACTAACATTTAACAGTTGATTAGTCTCGTCTATCTCAAACTCCACACCATCTGTATCAAGCAATACATCTCCGTATTTCAGTTCAAACTCATCTCCCGAATCAACCGTCATTTCCATCAGCTTTGAATCATATTCATAAACCCATGTGTCAAGGGAATAATCTTCGTACTCATGTCTTAATACAAGCACCTGTTCCCCATCTTTCTCCATAAGAAAAACATTTTCATTTCCATCTGTCTCCCTTACTTTATTGGATATATAAGACAGAGTGGTTCTTGTCTGTTCGTTTATTTCCTTGTTTTCTGCTATTCTGCCATACACACCTGAACCTATGAATATAATCAGTACTGACAATATGGCAAAAACAGCAAAAAGTGCAAACATAAACAATACATCTATGGAATGTTTTTTTCTTCCCACTTTCCATACCTCCTGACTAATCATTTTTCAATGTGTATACTGAAATCTGCGGTTTCATATTTATAAGATTATTTTCATAATCAACAAAATATTTTTCCCTGTCTATAATTACTCCGTAATGTTCCTCAATGTACTCAAGGCTTTCCGGATAGCTGCCTTCTATGGCATAGCAGGTAACGACTGCATTTTCCAATGCATCCTTAAGCATATCCACATCACTTTGCTCTACTTCTTTTGACATATTTTTTACCTGTCCGTATAAAAATCCTGCCAGAATAACAAACATTAATATGGTAAAGATAATCCCCGATGCAGGAATACCTTTTTTCTTTTTATATAAGTGCATATGTACCTCCTGACCTTAGCCTATAGAAGACATAATAGAAGCTAACGGAAGCATAACTGATATGAGTATGCCTCCAATGACAAGCGATAATATACCTACAAGACATGGCTCTATATAGCCGACTGTCTTTTCTATACCGTCATTTACTTCCTCCTCATATGCTTCACTTACCTTAAGCATAACGCTGTCAAGCTGTCCTGCCTTAAAGCCGACACTTATAATTCTTGACTGCATCTTTGAAAATAAGCCTATTTTTCCAAGTGCTTCCGGAAATGATGTTCCGTCTGCCACAAGTTTGCCGCACTTTTCTATTTTTTCTTTAACCGATGTATCACTTACTATGGCAGGAGCCATCTCTAGTGCCTTTTCAAGTGAATATCCGCTTGAAAGCATCATACCAATGACAGAAGCAAATCTTCCGCTTGATATTTTTTTATTTAAACTCTTTACTCCCGGTATAACTGATGCAGTTTTCAGAAGTGTTGCTGATTTTCCAAGCTTTGAAAGTACTGCCGCTGCCACTATAATCACCAGAATAACTGCTATTATAACAAGTGATACATTTCCTACGGCCAGACCGATATTCATAATATTTGCACCTGTTTCAGACATATTTGTTCCAAGACTTTTAAATATATCCTCAAATATAGGCATAATCTTTGTTACGAGTGCCAGAATGACTACCGCCATCATACATACAAGAAGTATGGGATATGATACTGCAGACTTTATAGTCTTTTTTGTTCTTTCCTCTCTGTCATAGTATATAGCAAGGGACTTTAATACATCATCAAGCTTTCCTGTCTCCTCGCCAATATTTATCATATTTACCATATAATCTGGAAAATATCCTGCTGCTTCAACTGCCTTATAAAGTGATCCTGTCTCCTTTACTGTTTCACTTAAAGTTTCAAATGCTTTTCTTGATTTTTCATCCTCGCAGCTTTCTACAAGTGATTCTATACCGTCATATACAGGTATACCTGCATCCATAATCAGTGACATCTGTCTGCAAAATGTAGCTGTCTCCCCTGCCGGAAGCAGCTTTCTTTTCTTCTTATTTTCTTCCATAAACCTACCCTTTCCTTCCTAATTATAACTTGTAACCGTATAGGATGATGCCATGCTTCCTCCATCCTCATAGGTACAATCTATCGTATGCCATGAGCCGCCATAATAAGCTTCATTCCATGCATGATATTCCATGTTGCTGCCTGCGTAGCCTTTTACCAGTCTTACAGGTATACCCTGACACCTTAGCATAGCTGCAAACAATGCTGCATAATCATAACATATGCCTTTTCCTGACGAAAGCACGCTGTCTACATTTGGCGTGTAGAATTTAAGATTTCCGGCTTTAACGTCAGCTGCCTTTGAATAATCATATTCTAATGCTGCCATAACATATGCTTTAACTGCCATAACCTTCTGCTCATCCGTATTACAGCCTGCACATACCTGTGAAGCGTTATTTACGGCTAAAGATGATGAACTGAAATTTACAATATATGTAGGATATATATACGGAGCCGTCTCTCCTGATATGACTGTATCAAACTCAGTCGTAAGCTGTGGTGCATATCCATTCGACCTTTGCTCCATAACTCTTACAACATACTTTCCGCTTCCTCCTGTAAGGGAGAATGTCGTATAACCTCCTGTATTTGAAGCTACATACTGTGCAAGAAGTGTTCCTCCCGTACTGTCCTTAAATACCTGTATGGCAAGTGTTCCACTATAGCTGTCTGAGCCTTTTACCATAATGTAACCCTGTGACGAATTACTGTAATCTACTATGTATCCGTTTTTTGAGGATACCGCCGTACCTGATGCAGTCGGTGTGCTTATTTTTATCTGTGCCGGTGTAGCCGGTGGTGCAGTGGTGGTGGTCGGCGGCTGTGTCGGCGGCTGCGTCGGTGGCTGTGTCGGCGGCTGCGTCGGTGGCTGCGTGGTTGACTGCGTCGTTGGTTTCGTGGTCGGCTGTGCCGTCGACTGGGTTGTTTCAGACAAATTATCAGTTTTTTCCGTAGCTGAATTTACTGTGGTCTGTGACTGATTATTGTCCGTCTGCTGTGATTGTTCCTGTCCTGTCGTCTTATCCTCCGTAGCAGATGTTTCCTTGGACGCATCTTTTACGGTAGTAGTTTCTTGCTTTTCTGTCTGTCTGCTGCCTGTATCTTTTGTGCTGTTTTTTTCGTCTGATGAAAACACATCACCGGTACCTATTTTATTGGATTCTATTTCTTCCTTATCTATTTTACTTCCGCATCCCGAAAGCATTATTACAAGGGCTGCAAGTATAGCTATTATAATAAATCCAAGCCGGCTTCTATCTTTTATTTTTTCAGAAAACACTATAGCCCTCCTCTTTCTTTTTATTGATTATATAAATTTGATTTTAACACGTTTGGAATTTATTTACAATATAAAAACCACTGTTTAAAGAATAATATTCTATAAACAGCGGTTTTCTTATGATATTTTTACAATATGTAGTTTAAACTTTTATTAGCCGAGTAACGAAAGAACTCCCTGATTTGCCTGATTTGCCTGTGCAAGCATAGACTGACCGGCCTGCTGAAGTATGTTATTCTTTGAGTAATTAACCATCTCTTCAGCCATATCTGTATTACGTATACGTGATTCTGCAGATGTGGTATTCTCTACTACGTTGTCAAGGTTTGCGATAGTATGCTCAAGTCTGTTCTGAACTGCACCGAGTGTTGAACGCTGTGAAGATACCTTTGAGATAGCATCTGCGATAGAATCAATAGCATATGTAGCTGATGTACCTGTTTCATCTACCACATTTATACCCTTAATACCAAGACCTGCTGCTGACATTGCATCAATGTTTACATTAATCTTGTTTGTCATATCTGCATCAGCACCTACATGAAGATTGAATGAAAGACTATCTTTAATTTCTACAGTTCCCTGCTGAATTTTAAATGAGCCATCTCCATTACTTACCGCTTTCGCTGCTGTTTTTTCATCTGTTCCTATAGAACTAGCCTTTGTCAATTCATCTGCAATCTTGCGATAAGCATCTTCAATAGTAATTGAACCTTTCGGTGAAGAATCTTCTACACCATAAACATATTTATTATTGCCTGTATCAACTTTTACTGTTGAACCTTCTTTAATTTTAGCAAGAATATCATCTGCTGTATAAACCCCAGCTTTTTCATCAGTTGTTATTCCTACTGTATAAGCTTTTCCATCAATAGTAACAGTTTTAGTTTCATCATCTGCTAAGTCCTTTATGTCTTCTGAAATAGATGCAAATGACTGTACTCCACCAGTGTTAGCAGTATCATCAA
>CAMENQ010000041.1 GCA_945928585.1 uncultured Roseburia sp.
AAGATATGAATTAAGAGAGCCGTCACTTCATGAAATATTTGTAGAAAAGGTGGGGGAAGGTAATGAAAACTAAGCTTAGAGGCTGGAAAAAAATATTTGCCTTTGCCTATGGCCAGTCAATGAAAAGTAAGGCTATGAAAATAACAATAATTATAATGTGTGCCATAGCTTTAGCATCTATGCCCGTAACCTCACTGATAACAGGTTCATCCGGTGAAAATGGTCAGAAGAAAAGCGACACGTCCATAGAAAAGGTATATTATTATGATAATACAGGCATAATAGTTAAACATTTTGCAAATAAGCAGATAAAAAGCGATATTTATAACAATGTAACTTATGAGCAGGTGGATGAAAATGACAAAGGGTATATAGATAAGCTTATAAACAGGAATGATAATAAAAATGAGGTGTTTTTGTCGATAGAATATTGTGACGATGAAAACAGTCTGAATTATGGAATAAGCATATATACATATTACAGTGAAAATTCTGATGTTGACAGGGATGATGCAAATGAATTTGCAGTCTTTGCAGAGGATAATATACAAAAAGCAGTACTTTTAAATGCCGGAGTGGAGGAAGAAAAAATAAATGCTGCAGTAAAGAGCATGGATTATCAGGTTCTTACATTAAACAGCGAAGGAGACCCATCGGACAGTGACGATGGTATAAGCCAGTTCCAGTATTTCTTTACACTTACATGTATATGTATTCTGATATTTGTAGTATCACTGGTGGGCTCTAAGGTATCGGAGCTTATAGTAACGGAAAAATCTACAAGAGTAATGGAATATATTCTTACATCCGTGAAGCCAATGGCAGTACTGGTAGGAAAGGTTATAGCTTCTACACTTATAATGCTGACGATATTTGCAGCGGTTGCTGCAAGCTTTGCCGGATCAGTTGTTTTAAACAATGTGCTGTTTCCGTCAGAAGATGGAAGCTTTGTTATGCCGGAGATTATAAAACAGCTTGCGGACAATGGAGCTTTGACAGGAGTAACACCTGTAAATATTATTCTTATAATAATTATTATAATTTTAGGTGCTATGTTTTATGGCTGTATTGCCGGCATAGCAGGAGCAACTGTAAGTAAAATAGAAGAAATGGCAGAGGGAATGAAAATTTTTACGTTTGCCATGCTTATAGGGGCTTACCTGCCAATATTTATGGCAATGACAAGCGAAACAGGCGGAAGTTGGGGTGGTTTTGAATATGTAGTATTTCTGCTGCCGCTTTCATCTATGTTTATTGTACCGGAATATCTTGTGCTTGGAAAAGTCTCGCAGGCTGTGACACTTGGAGCCATAGGATTACAGGTTGTATTTATAGTGCTTGTTATGCTTCTTGTAAACAGGGTATATGAGCATATGCTTTACAGCAATGGAGCCACACTTAAGCTTAAGGATATTATAGGAATGGCAAAAAAAGGAGGTGTAAACAATGGAAACTAAAAAGAGTATGTTTACAGGCTTCTCAAAGGTGTTTGGTTTTACTGCAGGGCAGAATATAAAAGGAAAAGGCTTTAAGCTTAGTACGGTTCTTCTGGCACTTGTTATTGCAGTAATATTTGCAGCCATAAGCATATTTCAGGCTGTTTTTCAGGATGATAAAGCTGAGGGAGAAGATATTGACAGTATAATAGGTATTGAGGACAGCTTTGGATTTGATATATATTATGTAAATGAAACAAATATAAATGATGAAGTGATACAGGGAATAACACAGGCATATGCATTTAAAGACTGTAGTATGATACCTGTTGAAGAAGAGGATGGCAGTAAAGCAAAGTCTGATGTAAACGGTTATCTTGAAGGAAAGAATGAGGCAATACTTATGGTGCTTTCGGAAACAGATGATTCCATAGACATAAAATATTATCTGCCATACGGTACCGATATTTCGAGTGACGCTGTGGAAACTATGGGAACAGCCTTTGACAGCTATTATGAATTTATAATGGTAAACAGTATAGCTGATTTGGATGAAATTCATACTGCGTTGTACAAAGCGGAGGTATTCAGCAATTCATTGAAGGCAGGAGATGAACCTGACAGTTTAGGAGTCATGCTTGCAAAATTACTTGTACCAATGATGTTTTCTATTGTTTTATATATGATGATACTTCTTTACGGACAAAACATAACAAAAATAGTTGTGTCGGAAAAGTCGTCAAAGCTTATGGAAACTTTATTGACATCAGTAAAGCCTTATGCCATAATAGCAGGTAAAATTATGGCAGTTTCATGTATAGCCGTAATGCAGATGATTATATGGATGGCATCAGGCGTTGCAGGATATATTATTGGTGAAAGTATCGCAGAAAATATTAATCCTGATTATACAAACTATGTTTCTCTTATCATTGATATGATAAAAGGTTCATCAGATGCTTTTTCAACAGGAGCCGTTATTATAGCTGTTTTTATGGTTGTGCTTGGATTTTTAATGTATTCCGTTTTGGCAGGACTTGTTGCAGCTTTAGTAGAGAAAATGGAAGATATATCATCAGTTATGGGACTGTTCCAGCTTCCTGTAATAGCCGGATTTCTGGGGGCATATTTTGTGTCAGCATCAGGAAATGATACGCTTAAAATGATTGTACAGTATTTGCCGGTAACATCACCTTTTTATGTTCCGTCACAGATAATGGTGGGAGAAATGAGTGTGACTTCCGGTATACTGTCACTGATAATAGTAGCTGTAGTTACATTTGCACTTATAATATTTACGGGAAAAATATATAAAGGTAAGCTTTTTAACAGGCATTAATGTGAAGAAAAACTATAGAAGGAAATTACAATGAAAGAAAAACTCTTAAAAATAAAAAAAATACTAGGGAAAAAAATATATATACCTAACAGGGTATACTATATAGTATTGTTTATTATACCGGTAGTTGGTATTTTGATGAAAAATCTGCTTTTGCAGTCATATATTATGGGAGACAATCTCTATTCTCCGGATTTTTCAGAAGCAGTCAGAAGTACATGGAGATACTGGATATTTTATATAGCAGTCACTATGCTTGTGCTTTTTATAGGTATGCTTTTTAAGAGGGATAAATACAGGATTATTTATGTTGCTGTATGTAATTTGTTTTTTACGGTGCTTATATGCTGCGATATAATATATTTAAGGTCGTTTTTTACAATGCCTTCAGCAGCCGATGCACTTATAATAAAAAATTTCAGCGGTTTTGAGGGAGGAGAGGTGACCTCCCTTATATGTGGCTGGGATGCACTTATCTTTGCAGATATATTAATGTTTGTTATATTTGTATTCGTATTCAGGAGAAGACAGACAGACGAAAAGATAAAAATAAAGGCTCTTAGAATTACTGCTATGTCAGTTGCATCAATGTCGGTGGCAATACTTATCTTTATACCGTTGCAGGCAAAGGCACTTGATATAAATGAGAAAGCGTACCAGTCTATATATAATGAAAAGAATGCAGAAAAAACCAGTTCATATTTTTCATCGCTTGGTTTTCATGTGAAGGATATTGTCGAACTTGTACAGCAGTCATTTCACACAAAACTCACAAAAGAAGAGGAAAACCTTGTAGAAAGGTATTATGACTGGAAAAATGAAAATCTTCCTGATAATGAGTATGCGGGCATATTTGAAGGGAAAAATGTATTGTTTCTACAGATAGAATCATTGGAAAGCTTTGTTATAGGAAAATCAGTAGACGGACAGGAACTTACGCCAAATATAAACAGACTTATGGAACACAGCTTTTACTTTAGCAGTGTTTTTGAACAGGTACAGGGTGGTAACAGCTCAGATGCAGACCTTATGTATACAACATCAAGACTGCCTGTATCAAAGGGAAGTACCTTTTTCAGATATGATGATGTTAAACTTACGTCATTGCCAAGATATCTTACGGAACAGGGATATAATACATTATATACACAGGCAGTGAGAGGAAGCTTCTGGAATTATCAGAAGTGCTGGTCAGATATGATAGGTGTGGACAATTTTATTGGGGCAGAAACCATAAATATGGATTATGAAAAAATAGGCTTTACCATAAATGACGGAGACTTTATAAACGAAGCGTTTCCGTATATAAGTAAGTTGGAAGCTCCATATTATGCCCATATTGTATTAAATTCAAGTCATATGCCTTTTCAGCCGTCAGAAAAATATAAAAACCTTAAGCTGTCAGAAGAACTGGATAATACATATCTTGGAGGATATTTTCAGCTGGTAAATTATGTGGACAGTTGTATAGGAAATCTTCTTGACAGAATGGAAGCAGAGGGAATGCTGGAAAATACCGTAATCGTTGTAATAGGTGACCACACAGGTATTCATAAGTATTATGAGTATTCACTGGAGGAATGGTATGACGAATATCCATGGGTAAATGTAGGAGATAATTATACAGTGCCGTTAATAATAAGCTGTAGTGATATGGAAAATTCATATTCATCAGACATACTGGCAGGTCAGATAGATGTAATGCCAACATTAGCATACCTTTTGGGAATGCCTGAGGAGGATTACATACATTCAGCTATGGGAAGAAATCTTTTGAAAACAAACAGAAGTTATGCTATATTCAGGGATGGAACCATTCATGGTGAACTGTCAGAGGAAGAAAAAGAAATAGTTGGAAGCTCGTATCAGGTGTCTGACTATTTGTTTGAAACCTCCCAAAAATAACTTGACTTTGATTTTAATAAGTGATTTAATATAAATAGATATAGGAATTTATTGGAAAGGAGAACGCTATGGCAACTTATTTTGGAATAAACAGTAATTATGCAAGTACTTTATTTTCATCGGGAAGTACAAACAACTCAGAAAATGGATTATATGGTCTGCTTTCAGAGTATTCAAGTGTAAAGAGCGGCAGTTATAAGAAGCTTCTAAATGCATATTATGCAAAGACAGAAGGCAAAGGCTCAGTAGATAAGACTGAAAAGAAAAATATTTCTACATCCAGGGACGATACAAAAGCTCTTACTTCTATGAAAAACTCAGCTGATGCACTTAAGGAAGCCACGGCAGCTCTTAGTACATCAGGTTCAAAGTCAGTATTTACAAAGGAAAGTGTTACGGACAAAGATGGAAACACAAGCCAGAATTATAATACGGATAATATTTATAAGGCTGTGAAGTCTTTTGTTGACGGATATAATAATGTACTTGACACTACATCAAAGTCAAATACATCTTCCATAGTTAATAATGTAAAAAGTATGATTACTGAAACACAGTCAAATTCAGACCTTTTAAAGAAAGTCGGTATTACTGTGAACAGTGACAGTACACTGACCATTGATGAGGACACGTTTAAAAAGTCAGATATGACATCAGTCAAATCATTATTTGGTTCTACAGGCTCATACGGATATCAGATAGGTGTAAAAGCCTCTATGATAGAAATGAATGCAGCATCAGAAGCAAATAAGTCAAACACATATAACAGCTATGGCAGTTATAATTACAATTATACATCAGGAGATTTGTATAATTCATTATTTTAGCTTATTAACTTTTTTATTTTTTTCATATTTAACCTCCTTTCTTGAAAAATGGACACCGCAGGGTGTCCGTTTTTACTCTGAATAAAAGGGTTTTAAGGCTAATAATAAAAAGTTTATAAAAATAAAAAAAATATAGTGCATAATTATGGAAAAAATGATAAAATGAAGTTGCTTGGGTTAAAATAAAAAATACTTTGATAATCAAAATATACTTGACAAATATTTGTTATATGTATATACTTTGACTGTCAAAATATTTTAGCCGGAAAATTTCGCATTAAAAGGAGATTTGATTATGTTAGAAAAAATGAAAGAAATTGTAGCAGAACAGTTAAGCTGTGATCCATCAGAAGTTGAATTAACAACAAACTTCAAGGAAGATTTAGGAGCAGACTCATTAGATTTATTTGAGTTAGTTATGGCTCTTGAAGAGGAGTATTCAGTAGAGATACCTTCAGAGGATTTAGCAAATATTGCTACAGTAGAGGACGTTATTAACTACTTAAAGGGTAAGGGCGTAGAAGCTTAGTTATTTGAGTATTAAAAGCACTGTAAGGGACCGGGCTTAGTGCTTAAGGTTCATTGCGGTGCTTTATTACTAATGAAATTACAAAAAACATTTTATATAAGCTGAAAGGAGTAAACCATGAGTACAGCATTTATTTTCCCAGGCCAGGGTGCACAGGTAGTAGGCATGGGTAAGGATTTTTACGAAAATTCACCACTTAGCAGGGAGGTTTTTGATAAGGCGACAGAGCTTTTAGACTTAGATATGAAAGCACTTTGCTTTGAAGAAAATGACAAAATCAATATTACTGAGTACACACAGGCAGCACTTGTTACCACATCGGTGGCAATGCTTAGAGTTTTGGAGGAAAAGGGTGTAAAACCGGATGTATGTGCAGGTTTAAGCCTTGGTGAATATTGTGCACTTGTAGCTTCAAAGGTTATGAGCTTTGAGGATGCAGTAAAGACAGTAAGACAGAGAGGTATACTTATGCAGGAAGCAGTTCCTTTGGGACTGGGTGCAATGTGTGCAATCATTGGACTTGACGGACAAATTATTGCAGATACATGTGATGCAATAGATGGTGTGTCAGTAGCAAATTATAATTGTCCGGGACAGATAGTTATATCAGGTAAAAAGGAAGCCGTAGAAGAAGCATCAGAGAAGCTTAAGGAAGCAGGAGCAAGAAGATGTGTTATGCTTAACGTAAGCGGTCCGTTCCATTCAGCCATGCTTACTGAGGCAGGTGAAAAGCTGTACGAGGTGTTAAAGGATGTAGAGCTTCATGATTTCAACATTCCTTATGTTACAAATGTTACAGCAGAGTATGTAACAGACACAAAGGATATAAAGGATTTACTTAAAAAGCAGGTATCATCATCAGTTAAGTGGCAGCAGAGTGTAGAGAAGATGATAGAAAACGGTGTTGATACATTTGTAGAAATAGGACCAAACAAAACCTTATCTTCATTTGTAAAGAAAATAAATAAAGAAGTAAGGATTTTAAATATAGAGAAGTGGGAAGATGTTGATGCTGTAGTATCAGCTTTAAACGAATAATAGGAGGAAAAGTAATGTTTAAAGGAAAAGTAGCACTTGTAACCGGTTCAGGACAGGGAATAGGAAAAGAAATAGCACTTAAGCTTGCAGCAGGCGGAGCTACACTTATTATAAATTATGTAGGACCGGCAGATGGTGCAAATGAAGTTGTAGAAACCATAAAGTCAAACGGAGGCGAAGCTATGGCATATGAGTGCAATGTAGCAGACCTTGCAGCAGTTGAGAAGATGGTTGCTGATGTACTTGAAAAGTACGGAAGAATAGACATTCTGGTAAATAATGCAGGTATTACAAAGGATAACCTTATACTGAAAATGTCAGAGGCAGAGTTTGATGCAGTAATAAATGTAAACTTAAAGGGAACATTTAATGCCACAAAAGCAGTAACAAAAACCATGATGAAGCAGAGATACGGCAGAATTATTAATATTGCAAGTATTGTAGGTGTTATCGGAAATGCAGGTCAGGCAAATTACTGTGCATCAAAGGCAGGTATTATAGGTATGACAAAAGCAGTAGCAAGAGAACTTGCGTCAAGAAATATTACAGCTAATGCAGTTGCACCGGGATTTATAGACACAGATATGACAAGAGTTCTTCCGGACAGTGTAAAGGAATCACTTCTTGCAGAAATTCCTATGAAGAAACTGGGAAGTGTGGCAGATATAGCTAATGCAGTAGAGTTTCTGGCAAAAGAAGAAAGCGGATACATAACCGGACAGGTTATAAATGTTAATGGCGGAATGGCAATGCAGTAGAAAGGATACAATGAATATGAGCAAGAGAGTAGTTGTTACCGGAATGGGTGCTGTTACACCTATAGGTATAGGAGTAGATAATTTCTGGGCAGGTATAAAGGCTAATAAGGTTGGAATAAAGAAGATAGACAGATTTGACACTACAGAGTTTAAAGCAAAGGTAGCTGCACAGGTAGATGATTTTGATGCAAAGGATTATATGGATCCGAAAACAGCCAAGAGAATGGAGCAGTTCTGCAGGTTTGCCGTTGTGGCAGCTACAGAAGCTGTGAAGGATGCGGGACTTGATATGGAAAAGGAAGATCCATATATGGTTGGTGTATCTGTAGGTTCAGGTATTGGCGGTCTTGGCGTAATAGAGGAAAATCATCAGAGATATATGGAAAAGGGACCAAACAAAATTAACCTTTTACTTGTTCCTCTTATGATTTCAAATATGGCGGCAGGAAATGTATCTATACAGCTTGGAGCAAAGGGTAAATCAATAAATGTAGTTACAGCGTGTGCTACAGGAACACATTCTATAGGTGAAGCTTACAGAAGCATACAGTGCGGAGAAGCAGACGTGATGATAGCAGGCGGTACGGAAAGCTGTATCACACCTATTGGTGTAGGCGGTTTTGCTGCATTAAAGGCACTGAGCACTACAGAAGATCCGGCACTTGCATGCAAACCGTTTGATAAGGACAGAAACGGTTTTGTTATGGGTGAAGGCGCAGGTATTGTTATACTTGAGGAACTTGAGCATGCAAAGGCAAGAGGAGCAAAGATATATGCAGAGGTGGTCGGCTATGGTGCTACATCTGATGCATATCACATTACATCACCAGCCGAGGATGGTGCAGGAGCAGCCAGAGCCATGACAAATGCCATGAATGAAGCAGGTATTACACCTTCACAGGTAGAATATATAAATGCTCATGGTACAAGCACACATCACAATGACCTTTTTGAGTCAAGAGCTATAGAACTTGCTTTTGGTGACGCAGCAAAGAATGTACTTGTAAGTTCAACAAAGTCTATGGTAGGACATTTGCTTGGAGCAGCAGGTGCAGTAGAGTTTATTACATGTGTAAAGAGTATAAATGACTCATATGTTCATCCGAATGTAGGCTTTAAGGAAGCTGAGGAAGGCATGAACTTAAATTATGTTAAGGACAACGGCATAAGTACTGAGGTAAATTATGCACTCAGCAACTCACTTGGTTTTGGAGGCCACAATGCATCAATTCTTGTAAAGAAGTATGAGGCGTAGGCCGGAGGGAAAGGTTAGGTAGAGAATATGCAAGAATTTTGGAAGGATTTTGATGCCATAAAAGAACTTATAAAAGCAGTGTCAGATGCAAAGGTAGACTTTGTCTGGGAAAAGGATGATGGCTGCAAGATAACAATAAAAGCAGGTGAGAAAAAAATATCCGCACCTGCCGTACAGTCTGTTCAGATGCCTGTTCAGACAGTACAGCCTGTTGATTTTATGCCTATGACATCACAAAGCATGGTAGCACCACAGAATATTGTACAGCCACAGGCAGCAGAGTCAAATGATAATTCTCCGGCAGATGATGATGACGTTCAGATAATTTCATCACCGCTTGTAGGAACATTTTACAGTGCAGCATCACCTGACGATGAGCCTTTCGTTAAGGTAGGAGACAAGGTTGTGAAGGGACAGAAACTTGGCATAATAGAGGCTATGAAGCTTATGAATGATATTGAAAGCGATTTTGATGGTGAGATAGTAGAAATATTAGTTTCAAATGAAAGTATGGTAGAATACGGTCAGCCATTATTCAAGATTCGCTAGTATTCATTCATACACATTCATACAGAGACAAAGGTTTTATAAGTGAAGGATAGAGGAGAAAGCAATGTTAGGAATTAAAGAGATACAGGAAATTATACCACACAGACATCCTTTTCTGCTTGTGGATAAAATAGAAGAGTTAGTACCGGGTGAAAAGGCTGTTGGTTATAAAGCCATAACATATGATGAATCATTTTTCAAAGGACATTTTCCACAGGAGCCTGTTATGCCGGGAGTTCTTCAGATTGAGGCATTGGCACAGGTTGGAGCGGTGGCTATACTCAGCCTTGAAGAGAACAAGGGTAAGACAGCTTACTTTGGTTCCATAAATTCAGCAAAGTTTAAGAGAAAGGTAGTACCGGGCGATATGTTAAAGCTTGAGTGCGAAATTATTAAGAGAAAAGGACCTATAGGAGTAGGTAAGGCAGTGGCATCTGTAGACGGACAGGTGGCAGTTATAGCTGAGCTTACATTTGCAGTAAATTAAGTTGTCGATTTGTAGCAGAATGGAGAGTAACATATGTTTAACAAAATTCTAATTGCAAACAGAGGAGAGATAGCAGTACGAATAATCAGGGCGTGTCGTGAAATGGGCATAAAAACTGTTGCGGTTTATTCAGAAGCCGACAGATATGCACTTCATACGCAGCTTGCAGATGAGGCTGTATGTATAGGTCCTGCAAACTCAAAGGAAAGCTATCTGAATATGGAACGTATCATAAGTACAACTATAGTAACAGGTGCTCAGGCTATTCATCCGGGATTTGGTTTTCTTTCAGAAAATGCAAAATTTGCAGAGCTTTGTGAAAAGTGTAATATAGCTTTCATAGGTCCAAGTGCAGATATTATAAACCGTATGGGAAATAAATCTGAGGCACGAAGCACTATGATAGCAGCAGGTGTTCCTGTAACACCGGGTACTACGGAGCCTGTTTTTGATGCTAAGGTAGGAAAGGGAATAGCCGATAAAATGGGTTATCCTGTTATAGTAAAGGCATCATCAGGCGGTGGCGGAAAGGGCATGCGTATAGTAGAAAAGTCTGAGGATTTTGAGGAGAACTTTAACACTGCCCAGAGAGAGTCAGTAAATGCCTTTGCTGATGACACCATGTATATAGAAAAATATATACAGTCACCAAGACATATAGAATTTCAGATACTTGCAGACAAGCATGGCAATGTAGTTCATTTAGGAGAAAGAGACTGCTCTATACAGAGAAAGCACCAGAAGGTAGTGGAGGAATCTCCGTCAGCAGCTATTGATGACGACCTTAGAGCAAGAATGGGAGCTGTGGCAGTAAAGGCTGCAAAGGCAGTAGGTTACGAAAACGCAGGAACCATAGAGTTTCTTCTTGATAAAAACGGTGAGTTTTATTTTATGGAAATGAACACACGTATACAGGTTGAGCATCCTGTAACGGAAATGGTCACAGGTATGGATTTAATCAAGGAGCAGATAGCTATAGCAGAGGGACTTCCTTTATCTGTTAAACAGGAGGATATCCACGTAAACGGTCATGCCATAGAGTGCAGAATAAATGCAGAAAACCCATCAAAGAACTTTATGCCGTGTCCGGGAGTTATAAATGATATACATTTTCCGGGCGGAAATGGAGTAAGAATAGACTCAGCCATTTATAACGGTTATCGTATTCCGCCTACATATGATTCTATGATATGTAAGGTTATAGTACATGACAAG
>CAMENQ010000042.1 GCA_945928585.1 uncultured Roseburia sp.
TACGTCCATTTCATTTTCAGCACTGTAAAATATAAAACCTATGGTAGTGGTTCCTGCTGTTCCATTAAATGCAGCTATAGGCTTTTCATTTTTATTTTCACCAGGATGGTAAATAACATAATCGCCCTGTGAAAGAGGAATAAGCAAATCCTGACCATCTTTCACATAATCCAGATTTATTGCACTTTCTTCATAATTTAGAAGATTTAGTGTCTGCACCTTCTCACTGCCGTCTATATTCTGATGAATTTCAACAGTTCCATTCCATGATGAATTTATATAACAGTCATTTTTTATGTTTATCCGAAGACTCCAGTCCGTAATGCTCCACTCACTGTAATTATGTATGGTAGAATCATATACTGCTCCATACAGGTCTAGTACTCCGTTTTTTGTTAATGCTGACTGCTTTACCCATGCATCCGCAGTTCCTCCTCTTGGATAAAGACTGATTTCACATTCTGATTCTTTGCTGCCTTCTTTTGCAACACGCTTTGTGTTATTAAAGCGCTCTGTTCTGTATGCTGTAATTGAAATGTTTAAAATTATTTCAATTAAAAATATTGCCAGAAAGACACCAAAAAATATTCTAAATACCTTTTTCTTTTTTTTGTATTTTTTATCTTTGCACCGTTTCCCAATTATCATATTTTATTTCCCTGCTTCCTGTGCTTTAAAAAAGTTATCTACTGTTTCTATTATCTTTTCCTTTGGCAATGTTTTTAGCAGATATCCGTTAGGTTTTAATGCCAGCACCTTCTGAACGCTTTCTTTATCATTCTTTGCCGTAAGGAAAATCACCGGTATCTCACTTGTGCTTACTTCCGCTCTTATCATCTCCAGAAATTGTGCTCCTGAACAAAATGGCATTTCATAGTCAAGAAGGATAAGGTCCACCTGCTGATTTGCCAGAAAAGATATTGCCATGGTTGCAGAACTTGCCATTGACACCTTATATTTTTCAGAAAGCCAGTCATATACGGTTCTAAGCATAACTCCTGAGTCATCGATGACAAGTATATGCTTTTTTAATTCATTTTCTGCATAAAGTTTCATTTCACTGTTAAGTTCTTCTATAAATGAATCCTGATTAAACGGACGGTTAAAATGCTTCCATATACATTTTTCAGGAAACAGTTCAAAAATAATGGATACATCTCTTTCGTAACCTATCATTCCGATTTTTTTATCGCTTTCAATACAAATATCACACAGATAAACAAATGCCTCTCTGTATTCACTCATATTGTTTCCTGCATATACAACAATCAAATCTGCCTGCTTGGCTGCACTGCTCAGTTCACCTACCTTAGGACTTACCGCATCTGCCTCGTAGCCGGACTCTTTTATAGTTTCTATCAATGAACGCACAATATATGAAGATACATTATCGCTTACAATTAAAATTTTATTTTCCATACTTTATATCCTCCTCTTATGGTAAATTTCCCTCAATAACATTTATATCAGCTTTTATATTGCCCTTGTAGCTGTCTTCAGCCATTCAAGCTCCTCATTCTCCATATATGGTGAAACAGCATCAAATACCTGTCTGTGATATTCATTTAAAAGTCTTACCTGTCTTTCTGTAAGATATTTTTTATCTACAGCCTCTAAATCCCATGGCACCATTGTCAGTGTGTCAAAGCCAAGAAACTGTCCGTATTCATTCTTTTCTCTCTTTACGCATACCGTAAGATTTTCCAGTCTGACGCCATATTGTCCTGTAAGATACATACCCGGTTCATTTGAGGTAATCATACCCTCCTTAAATCCTTCTCCCGTATATGCTCCATATGCTATCCGCTGTGGACCTTCATGTACATTTAAAAGATATCCTACTCCGTGTCCTGTACCGTGGTTGTAATCAAGACCATACTGCCAAAGCGGCTGTCTGGCCAACATATCAAGTACACAGCCCTTTACATTTTCCAGAAACTTTGCTGCTCCAAGTTCAAGATTTCCTGCCAGCACAAGTGTATATATTTTCTTCTGCTCCTCAGTTAATTCTCCAAGTACAAAGGTTCTTGTTATATCTGTTGTTCCCTCAAGATATTGTCCGCCTGTATCAGCCAGAAGGAAGCTTTCTGCCTTTATCTGTGCATCTGTTTCTTCTGTTGCCGAATAATGAACTATTGCTCCGTGAGGACCATATGCAAATATTGGCTCAAAACTAGGTCCCAGATAATTCTCCTGCTGCCTGCGAAACTCTTCAAGCTTCTCTGCTCCGCTTATTTCTGTTATTTCCTCTGTGCCGGCATGCTTTTTTATCCAATACATAAATTTTGTCACTGCCACACCGTCCTTTATATGGGCCTTGCGCATATTTTCCATTTCTACAGGTGTTTTTATCATTTTAAGAAGTGTAGTCGGATTAAGCTTATTTATAATATTTTTACTGCCATCTATGCTGTTTAATATGGCATAATTTACCTTTGTCTCATCAAGAAGAATGTTCTCCGGTGTCAAAGCCTTAAGGTCTGAATATATATTGTTATACTCTCTTATCTCAACATCTGCCTCAGATAGACCTTTCTTTATTTCCTCAGAGAAGATTTTTTTATCTGCATAAAGGTAAGCCTTTTCATTAAATATAATCATATATGACAAAAATACAGGATTACACTCTACATCATCGCCGCGAAGATTTAAAAGCCATGCTATATCGTCTATAGAAGAAAGTACAAATACATCTGCATTTTCTTTTTTCATCATTTCACGAACCTTTGTAAGCTTCTCTCCTCTGCCCATTCCCGTATATTCTGTACCAAGCTCCCATACCGGCCTGCTTAACAGTTTCGGTCTGTCTGTCCAGATTTTATCAGGTAAATCAAGCTCTGCTTTTAAGGTTATTTTCTTTTTATCTGCTTTCTTTTTTAAATCAATGGCATATAATGCGCTGATGGTTCTTCCGTCAAAACCGATGGCTTCTCCTTCCTTTACCTCTGCTAAAAGAAATTCCTTTGTAGTCTGTGTGCCTGGTGTACCCATCTTCATAAGCTCTATGCCGCTGTCTTTAAGCTGGTCTGCTGCCTGAAGAAAATATCTTCCGTCAGTCCAAAGTGCAGCCTTTTCCATTGTCACTATAAGAGAACCTGCTGAACCTGTAAACCCTGACATATACGCTCTCTCTTTAAAATATTCTCCAACATACTCAGAACCGTGAAAATCCTCTGTTTCTATAAGGTATGCGCTTACTCCCGCTTCCTTCATAAGTTCTCTGAGTTTTGATATTCTTTCCTTAATCATTTCTTAAGCTTCCTTTCTACTTACATATAATATCATATATATCCCGTTTTGACACCCCTCTGTCTTTGGCTACCATTTTCATAGCCTCTTTTTTATCTATTCCCTGTGACAGATACATTTCCATATGCTCCTCCACCGTCATTTCCGCAAAAGAATCTATTTCCTCCTGTCTTACCTCCTGAAAGGTTTTGCCTGCTATTACAAGCACATACTCTCCCTTTGGTTCTACAGACGAATATTTTTCTATTGCTTCTTTTATGGTAGTTTTTTCTGCATTTTCATGAACCTTCGTAAGCTCCCTGCACAGTGTAATGCTTCTGTCTCCCACTGATTCATAAAGCTCCTTTAATGTTCCAAGGAGATGATGAGGTGCTTCATATATTATAATGGTTCTTGTTTCGTTTTTCAGCTCTGATAAAACTATGGCCCTCTCCTTCTTATCATACGGCAAAAATGCTTCAAATGCAAATCTTCTTGTATTTTGTCCTGACATGGTCAGTGCCGTTATACATGCCGCCGGTCCCGGTATACTTGATACCTCTATGCCTGCCTCAAAGCACTGCTTTACTATTTCCTCTCCCGGATCTGATATTCCCGGAGTTCCGGCATCTGTTATTATGGCAACATTTTTACCTGATAACATTTCATTTATAAGATACTTCGCCTTATCTACCTTGTTAAACTCATGGTAGCTTGTCATAGGTGTCTTTATTTCAAAATGATTTAACAGCTTTATACTGTGTCTTGTATCCTCCGCTCCTATCAGGTCCACCTCTTTAAGAATTTTAAGTGCCCTGAAGGTTATATCCTCTAAGTTTCCTATGGGAGTAGCCACCAGATATAATTTTCCTGCCATTTTTATCCTCATTTCCGCACACTCTTTTTGTGCATAAAGAGTGTGTGTCAAGTGTGCTCAGACACAACTCCGCAACCTTTCTTATATTTTACCATATATCCGCAAAACTTCATCCGTATATGTTCCATCACTCTTATATACTATAAGAGGAGCTTCCACCTTCATCATCGGTCTGCCTCCTCTGAACCCTTCAATAAGCACCATATTTGATTCCTTATCCTCATAAGGGTGAACAAATCTTATCCTCTTAGGCTCTATATGATATTTTCTGCAGGCACTTATTATTTCTGTCAGCCTGTGAGGTCTGTGCACCATATAAAGTCTGCCCTTTGGCTTTAACAATGCTGCTGCCTGCCTTACCACATCATCAAGTGTACACTTTACCTCATGCCTTGCTATTGCCAGCTTATCATCAGGATTTTTTATGCCGTGTAAATCATTCATATATGGCGGATTTGTTGTAACAACGCTAAAAGAAGCCTTCCCAAATATACGGTCAGCTTCTTTTATATCGCCCCACACTATATCTATCTTTTCTTCTAATTTATTTAATATGACACTGCGCTTTGCCATATCAGCACTTTCCTTCTGTATTTCAAGTCCCGTAAAATGCTGTCCTAATGTTTTAGCCTCAAGAAGAATAGGTATAATGCCTGTACCCGTACCAAGGTCTATGACATTCTCTCCCTCCCTGACATTGGCAAAGCCGCTTAAAAGGACAGCATCCATTCCAAAACAGAAGCTTCCCTTTCTTTGTATTATCTTATATCCGTTTCTCTCTAAATCATCTATTCTCTCATCAGGTAATAAATTAATCATCAAATTTTGACTTTCCTTCCGATTTTTCAAGTGCTTCCAGTGCCTTTAATTCCTCATCATTGATATTTAAGGTTTCACGCTTTCTCTTTGGCTTAAACTTAAGCTGCTCTACCTTATATTCCCTGATTTCCTTTTCATCGCCTATCTCAACAATAACCTTTACAAGCTGTCTTAATACACTTACGCTCTGTACCTCTCCCCTGTAGCCGTCATCTGTTGTTACATAGTCCTCTACGTTAGGAAGTCTGGAATTAAGCTCCTCGTATGTTTCCTCCTCATTTTTAAGACAGCACATAAGTCTTCCGCATACACCTGAAATCTTTGTAGGGTTAAGTGAAAGATTCTGCTCCTTTGCCATCTTAATGGATACCGGCACAAACTCCGGCATATATGAGTGACAGCAAAGTGGTCTTCCACATATGCTTATGCCTCCCATAGCTTTTGTTTCATCTCTTACACCAATCTGCCTAAGTTCGATACGTGTCTTAAACACTGCTGCCAGATCTTTAACAAGCTCTCTGAAATCTATTCTGCCATCTGCAGTAAAGTAAAATAATACCTTATTATTGTCAAAGGTATATTCTGTGTCTATCAGTTTCATGTCGAGACCATGCTTTTTTATTTTTTCAAGGCATATTTCAAAAGCTTTCTTTTCTTTTTCCTTATTTTTTTCTTCTGTAATGTCATCCTCCGGCGTAGCCACTCTTATAACTGTCTTAAGAGGCTGTACTACCTTACTTTCCTCTACATCCTTAGGCCCCAGTACTACATTTCCATACTCTACTCCTCTGGCAGTCTCCACTATAACGTGCTGACCTACCTGTATATCCATATCTGCCGGGCTGAAAAAATATATTTTGCCCGCCTTTCTAAATCTGACTCCTATTATCCTAACCATTGGTAATCCTTTCCGTTTTTATATCTGTTATATAATTTTATATAATAAAAGCTTCAAGCACTGCTTGTCTTTTTTACTTACATATTAGTCTTACTTATCTGACCTTTTTTGTGTTTTATCCTCTGATGATATGAAATTATCACGTTTTTTATTATACACCAACGGATATTTCCTTGTCTAGCAAAAACTATTGTCACAATGTGTCACTTTAATAGCCTTTAAACCATTAAACATAACCGGACGACTATACACTTTCACCCTGTCTGCTTATCCCATCCCTCATAGTAAGCAGCAAAAGCTCCATAACCATATCAAAATTAACATTAATTCTCAGCTTTCCGCTTATGCCGTCAATCTCCTTAAGCACCTTTTCAATGGATTCATATGAAAACTTCTGTGCCTGCTCCCTAATGTGTTTTTTATTATCTTCAAAAATTATTTTCCCCTTTTCCCCACAGGATTTGTATATAAGTATATCTCTGTACCATATAAGAAGCAAATCCATATATTCTTCTATATTATCCTTATAGCTGCTGATATCCTTTATAACAGCATTTATGTCAGCCGTGGTCATCTTTCCGATATTTTTTGCAAGCCTTACTACGCTATCCTTAAGCTCCATAAAATCATCTGAGGATGCCATTTTTACTGCTTTTCCTATGTTGCCACCTGCAAATTCGGATACTTCCTTAGCCTTATAATCTACTATTCCTGCCTTTTCCATAAGATACTGCTCCACCTGCTCTCTTTTTAACGGGCGAAGCTCCATACTTACACATCTTGATAATATGGTAGAAAGCAACATATCCTTATTTCCTGTAAGAAGTAAAATCACTACATATAAAGGCGGCTCCTCTATAGTCTTTAAAAGTGCATTCTGTGCTGCCTGATTCATTTTGTCGGCGTCATCTACTATATATATTTTGTAATTACTGCTGTATGGCTTTATCTGTACATCTGTATTTATCTGCTCACGTATTTCATCTACAGATATAACATTGGGCTTTTCATGTGTTATCCATCTTATATCGGGATTATTGTCTGTCATTACCTGTCTGCAGGCGTGACATTCCATACATGGGCTTTCTCCGTGTCTTTCACACATAAGCGTTATTGAAAATGCTTTTGCAATAGTCTTTTTTCCCATTCCCTTCTCACCGTTTATTATGTATGCGTGAGAAATCTTATTTAATTTTATGGCATTCTTAAAGTGCGAAACCACACCCTCCTGCCCTCTTATGTCGTCAAATCCTGCCATTTTTCTGTCCTTTATGTTTAATATATCAGGCGATTATTCCCAAATTTTATTTTTTTATACTTAAGTCCTCTGCTACTGTCATTACTGTCATATTTTTTCCGCTTTCTACGTCAGTATGTCAAGCAGAAGTCCTCTTATTTCATCTATTCTGTTAAGTATGGAAATATTGTCCTTTTCCTCTTTTAAAAGTTCCTCTGCCAGCTTGTCCAGATTTTCATCTATAAGCCTTACTATACCGTAAACCCTGTGTCTTCCCCTCCTGTCAAGATAATTTTCCCTTGAAAATTTATGCGAACGGTAAACAACCTCGTTCAGAAAGCTTTTTATAAGCTCCCTGTATCTTTTCATATCACGTATATCTGTCTTTTTGCCGATTTTTTTGCCCTGCTCGGTTATACTGCCCATAAGCTCTGCTACCTTTTCCTGCAGTTCCTTTTCCATTATATTGCTTATAAGTGTAAATTTAAAGGTTTCGTCAGACGGATTATTTTGTCTGACCTGCTCTACCTGAGTAGATGTAAGTATCTCTGAAATTTTCATATTATTCATATCCATGTCTGACGGCTCCTTTCGGTATATTCTATATTCACCTTATGCGGGTAAACAGTCATTTCTACAATGCTCATTGTATCATAAAATTAACGTTAATTCTACTAAAATCATATAACTTAATAACTGTCAAATGCTTTATAACTGCTTTATGTCCCTGCATATCTCCCCTATGCATTTTTCCAGATTTATATTTTTATATCTTTTAATTATTCCACTCTCTTTAAGCTTTTCCTCACAAAAATCCTGCTGGTCTGCCAGAAATCTTCTGCACATTTCCTCATATTTTGGAACTTCCTGCTTTTTTTCTCTCTCCAACGCCCTTGACAGCCTTTCACCATCCTCCACCTCTATATATATGGGTACAACATTTTTCTCTCCATAATAACCTCTTATTTTGCTATAGGATTCCAGTGTTCCTATAAGAAGATAATCATTTTTCTCAAGCTCTATTTGTCCGTCATCTGCAGTAAAATAGCTCCATACTCCATATACAGTGTTATAATCCCTGCTTTCAATGACTATACCCTGCCTGCACATTTCACTATATCTGTCATTATCTACAAAGAAATATTCCACTCCGTCAGTTTCTCCCTCCCGCATAGGTCTTGTAGTATAGCCTACTACGGTTTTTAATATTCCGCTCATTTTATCCATAATTTTTTTATATATGGTATCCTTTCCGGATGAGCTTTTTCCCATTACGTAATAAATTTTTCCCATCTTTCTGCCTCTTCTAAACAACTGATTTTACTAATAATAATTTACTTACAAAATGTATAATGTCTTATTATCTTACATTGTAAAGATTTTAAAACAAATCATATAAACTAAGCCTTTTAAATTCCAACGCACTCCAGCTTTCTGCCGTAACTGCCACCTGTTTTTTTTCCCCCTTTACACCAATCACATTTAAACCGTTTTTCATACATTCTTTCAGATATCTGATAATTTCACTGCTATACATTTCTCCCGGAGCAATAACCGGTATTCCCGGCGGATACAAATATACAAATTCAGCTCCTACTCTTCCCTCTGCCTTTTCTATGTCAATAATTTCCTTTTTACTTTCAACTGCGTCACTTATCTTTGAAAATGATGTGGCTTCCGAAGTCTTTTTTAACTTAAATTTGTTTTCCTTAAATAAAGGCAGCTCATATAGCCGTATCTCCCTGTCTATATCATCCAGTGCCTTAAAAAGCCTGTCAAAACCCTCTTTTGTATCGCTTATTGACGTCATTGCTATTACATAATTAAGTGAAGCCATTTCCGGCTGCAAATGATATTTTTCCAACAGCTTATTGTATAATGACTGACCATTATATTGATTACTTTTTGGAAATATAATAATCTTTGATATATCAAAATCATATACACTGTTTTTTCCTGTAATTTCCCTTCCCATAAGCTTAATGTTCGTAAACTGCCTTGATTTCTCATGTAACTCATTTATTTCTTTTTGCAGCCTGTCAAAGGGCATAAATGTATCTTTCATCAGTCTTTCTATGCATTCATCTATACTGGACATCAGCACATAAGACGGACTGCTGGTCTGATATATACTTAAATATCTCTCTACAGCTCCTTCATCAACAATGGAGTTTTTACCTATATGAAGTATTGCCGTCTGTGTAAGTGACGGCAATGTCTTATGAAGACTTTGTATAACTATATCTGCTCCCAGTTCCAATGCTGAAATCGGAAAATCTTTATGCATACTGAAATGTGCCCCATGTGCCTCATCGACAATAAGTGGAATTTTGTAGCTGTGGCATATTCTGCTTATAGACAGAATATCCGATACTACTCCCTCGTATGTAGGTGATGTAATATACACACAGCCTACAGACTCTATATTTCCTTCTTCCATTTCATTTTTTAAAAGTTCATCTATTTTTTTAGGAGATATTCCTCCATTTATTCCATAATCCTCTATTAATTCTGGATAAACATATAAAGTCTCCAATTCATTTATAAGCACACTGTTATATGCGGCCTTATGTGAATTTCTGGCCATTACTATTCTTTTTCTGTTTTTACAACAGGCTGATATTGCTGACAATATTCCACAAGTGCTTCCATTTACAAGATAATAGCTTTTTTTAGACTCATAAAACTCACTGACCTTATCCATCCGCTCCTTCAATATTCCTGAAGGAGCATGAAGATTATCAAAACCATCTATTTCCGTTATATCATAATCAAATGGAGATACATTTTTAAAGCTTACATCAACATTTCTTTTATGTCCAGGCATATGAAAGGGATAATAGTCTTCTCCTGTATAGCTTTTCAGTTTTTCATATAATGTTTTATTCTCCATAAAAGTTCTCCATTTCCTTGAATACTGCTGATTTTAATCCCATTAATTATTTAAAAAGACAGCCCAAAGGAAGTATTAAAAACCTATATTTCATCACTTCATCCATAGAACTGTCTTTATTAATAAGATTTTTTTAATTTTACCGGTTAGCCACTATTTCTGCCAGATTTTCCATCATTTTCTCACTTTCTTCATTTAATGAAGACTTAATTGTCACAACAGGCTCTATTATTTCTATATCTTTCATAGTTTCCAGCATACCTTTCATTGTCTTTGCCGCAGAAGGTGCCCATGAACCATTTTCTATAAGTGCCACCTTTCGCTTCTGATATGCTTTTGACTGAAGATGATTTAAAAATTCCTGCATACATGGAAATACTCCTGCATCATAGCTTGACGCTGCTAAAACCATCCTGTCATATCTGAATGCATCCTCTACAGCCTCAGCAATATCTGCTCTTGCAAGGTCTGTTACCACTACCTTTTCCTCTCCATTTTCCTTAAGCATGGCAGCAAACTTTTCTGCCGCCTTTGCCGTATTACCATGAATGGAAGCATAAGCAACAAACACTCCTTTAGTTTCAGGCTTGTAACTGCTCCATGTGTTATATAAATCAATATAATATGATAAATTATCCTTCAATACAGGACCATGCAGCGGACATATACACTGTATGTCAAGTCCTGATGCTTTTTTTAATAATGTCTGCACAGGTGTTCCATATTTTCCTACAATGTTAAAATAATACCGTCTTGCCTCGCATGCCCAGTCATCATCCTCTTCTGACAATGCCCCAAACTTTCCAAATCCGTCGGCTGAGAATAATATTTTCTCTGAACTTTCATATGTTACCATAACTTCCGGCCAATGAACCATAGGAGCCATATAAAACTGCAGTGTGTGTTTTCCCAGTGAAAGGGTATCTCCTTCCTTTACCTCCAGCATATTATTTTCAATATTACATTTAAAAAACTGCTTTAACATTACAAATGTCTTTGCATTTCCTACAAGAGTTACTTCCGGATATAATTCAATAAGTTTTAAAATACTTCCGGAATGATCCGGCTCTACATGTGAAACTACAAGGTAATCAACACTTCTGCCCTGTAATGTTTCTTTTAAATTTTTTATCCATTCTTCACTGCAGCGCAAATCCACAGTATCCATCACCACTGTTTTCTCATCAAGAATAAGATAAGAATTATATGAAACACCCTTAGGAACTTTATACTGACTTTCAAACAAATCTATGGTTGTATCATCTACACCTATGTACTTTACATTTTCTGAAATACTCATATTATATCCTCCGTTTACTATCGCATTTTTTTACAATATACCATAATAAATAAAGT
>CAMENQ010000043.1 GCA_945928585.1 uncultured Roseburia sp.
ATGTTCGTTCTGCATAAGAAAAAGATAAATTGGTGTAACAAAAAGAGACATCATTGTTATTATAAATCTGGACAATCTTAAATAAGTGGCAGTAATAGGCGGAAAATAGTAATCGTCAGCTTCCTCTATCATATCAAAAAAGGTGGTTGGTATAATCATTGAAGCCGGTGAATTGTCCACAAGTATGACGATATGGCCCTCAAGTAAGGCAGAAACAGTGGTGTCAGGTCTTTCTGAGTATTTGAATTTCGGAAAGGGATTGAACCACTTTTTCTTATATAAACATTCAGCAAGGCTTTCCTGATTCATTGTAAGTGAGGCTGCCTGTATGGAATTGATTTTGTCCTCAATATATTTAAGTTTCTTTTTATCCACTTTATTATCCATATAGCAGACTGCAACATCTGTTTTTGAGATGCTTCCAACGTTCATCATTTTTATTGTAAGATTTTTGTTTCGGATTCTCCGCCGTATAAGGGCTGCATTCATAACAATAGTTTCCACAAAGCCATCCCTTGAGCCTCTTAGTACCTTATCCTTATCAGGTTCGTCTACATTTCTTGCCGGATATGTTCTGCAGTCGATTAAAATGGCACTGTCAAAGCCGTCGACTATAAGTCCGGTAACTCCGGAAAATATGTTAGTCTTAAAAGTTTCGGGATTATCAGTAAGTTCTGCTTCTACATAAGGCAGCTTTTTAAGAAATGACTGGCTGTCAGTATTCATATCCTCCTTTGTCAGACCTGAAAAATAGTCCTGAATCTTTTGCATTATGTCATCTTTAACAAAACCATCAATAAAATAAAGACAGGCTTCTTTCCCGCCAATGGTAATAGGACGGCATAGAAGATCGAAACTTTCGTCTACACGCATATCTTTATTAATTTTTAAAATAGTATCTTTTAAATTATTTTCAATAAGCCCCATAAGTAAATTCCTCCAAAAATATATAAACCACGGAATGTCCGATAATGTATTATAATATAGAATGATAAAAAACATTAAAAATATTCAAGAAAGTATGATATACAAGAAAAAAACAGAAACTGACACAGAACTGACAAAAAAATATACTCAGGAAACAATAAAATCAAAGCGTCATATTGTTTCCTGAGCATAATGTAGCGTATTTTTTAGTTAAAATAAATGTCTGATTAAATTGAATAGGTGTTTTTTTATGATTAACTGAAAAACCTCTTTTTTATCTCCTCAACCGGCATATCTTTACCTGTCCATATCTTAAAAGCCTCAGCCCCCTGATATAAAAGCATATACATACCGTTAAAGGTACTGCATCCGGCTTCTTTTGCAAGTCGAAGAAGCTTTGTTTCCTTTGGATTATAAATTACATCAGACACTATAAGTCCCTCACGAAAAACACTTGTGTCACTTACAGGGCAGTTATCTTCCTTCGGGGCAAGACCAACAGAAGTTCCGTTAGTTAAAATAACACTTTCTGAAACACTCTTTTTAAAAGAAGTATTATCACTAAATTCATAAAGATTTGCCTTGCAGTTTGTATTTTTGTTTATGGAATCTACCATTTTTACTGCTCTGTCCCAAAACTGGTCTTTGATACTGTATACATCAATTTCACTTACACCGTCAATGGCAGCCTGGACACATATGGCAGAAGCAGCACCGCCGGCTCCCAGTAATGTCATTTTCTTGCCTATTATATCATAACCTGCATCTTTAACAGACATCATATAGCCTGTACCGTCTGTGTTGTGACCGATAAGCTTTCCGTTGTCATTTAATACTGTATTGACAGCACCTATCATTTCTGCTGCAGGACTAAGCTCATCTGACAGCTCACACATCATATTTTTATCAGGAAATGTACAGTTAAAACCTTTTACACCGAGAGTTTTAAGTCCTTCTACGGCAGTTTTAAGGTTTGAAGTGTCTACATCAAAGCATAGATATACATAATCAAGTCCCAGTGTTTCAAATGATGCGTTGTGCATAGCAGGGGAAATGCTGTGGGAAACAGGGCTGCCAAGAAGTCCTGTAAAGCCTGTATGTCCTGTTATATTTATACTCATAATTAATCTCCATTCTGAGAACGAAATGTAAAGTTTTATATGACAAAATGAATTTGTGGCGTTCTCATCGCAAATCCAAAACATATGAATTAAATTTATCATAAACCTGTAAAATAAACAAGACTATTATTTGACACTTGAAGACAATTTTGGTAAAATTTATCTATAAATATATTACGAGGAGACTTTTATATGAAAGCATTTTTGGTAGTGATATTAGCAGCTATGCTGCTGCTGATTATATATAATATATATAAAGCAAAAAAATGTCATAGTGAAATGGCAAAGGTTATAGCAAGGCTTCTTTCTGTGGCTTTAATTACTGTTGTTGCCCAGATATGCTTTATTGTTACAGGAAATAAAACTTTTGCGCTTGTTATACAAGGCCTTTATTATGCAAGTATAGACTGGCTTCTTATTGCATTGATTCATTATATCCAGTTATATACAGAGGTATTTAATGAAAATAAAGTGGTACGATTTATTGTTACATTTTTTGCATTAGCAGAAACCATATCATTTATTATAAACATATTTACGAATCATATATTTGAGATAAAGGACACTATATTTAAAAAACAGACATATATGACAGCTGTCGGTCATGGTGTGTTTTTTCAAATACATTTGGTGTTTTCATATATTATAGTGGCATTTTGCATTTCTTCTCTTATAATCAAGGCTGTGAAAACTCACAAATTATACAGAAAAAAATATCTTACTGTTTTGTTTGTATTTATTACGGTTATTCTATTAAATGCTGTATATCTGCTTTCTGAGCTTCCGTTTGATATTTCTATTTTATTTTACTGCTGCCTTGCCGTTCTGATAAACTATTATTCTTTGTTTTATCAGCCGAAGGAGCTTATTGACAATACCCTCTCATTAGTGGTGGAAGGGATTAATGATGCAATTATATGCTTTGACATTCTTGGAGAATGTGTCTATATAAATAAAACATTTAACAAAATTTTTAACAATAATGAAAAACTGATGGATGATATTAAAAAGAAATTAATAGAATCATCAGAAGAAAACAAATATGAATTTAACGATGAGGTACAATGGACTGAAAGAATGACTGTAGATGGACAGGAACGTTATTTCAATCTGATTTTTCATAAACTGTTTAATAAAAAGCATGAATATATAGGCTGTTTTTATACAATTTCAGACAGAACAAAGGAGATAGAAGATTTTAACCGTGAGCGTTACAGAATGACTCATGATAAAATGACAGGTGTATATACAAGAGAATATTTCTTTGATGCTGTTGAAAAACGATTAAGAGAGCATATTGATGAAAAATTCTGTATGGTATGTTCAGGCATAAAGAGCTTTAAGATATACAATGACCTTTTTGGAGAGAAACAGGGAAATGAAATATTAAAAATGGAAGCAGACCTTTTGAGGGAGTATTCCCATGGAAATTCCATTTACGGAAGAATTTCAGGTGATAAATTTGCTGTTCTTGTTCCTAAAGACATTTATGATGAAGATATTTTCATAAAAAGCATGGGTAAAATGAAACAGCGGTTTGACAATGAAATATGTGAATTACATATTCATGCGGGAGTATATGTTATTGAGGACAATACTGAGCCTGCATCACTTATATGCGACAAGGCAAAACTTGCCATAGAAGCATTAGGGGATGATTACAATACTTTACTTACATATTATGATAAGAGTCTGTTAGAGAAGTCAATATATGAAAGAAAGATATTAAGTGAGTTTGAAAAAGCCCTTCTGGATAAACAGTTTGTTATGTATCTCCAACCACAGATTTCCGCTGACAATAAACTGTGTGGAGCAGAGGCACTTGTCAGATGGAATCATCCTGAAAAAGGCATTATGAATCCGGGTGAATTTATCGGAGTATTAGAAAAAACAGGATTGATATATAAACTGGACAAATATATATGGGAATGTGCCGCAAAATGTCTGGCAAACTGGAAAAAACATAATATTGACTGGTATATATCAATAAACGTATCTGTAAGAGATTTTGATTATATGGATATATACAGGGAAATTACATCCCTTGTTGAAAAGTATAATATCGAACCATGTAAGTTTAAAGTGGAGATTACAGAAACAGTATTTGTGAAACAAAAAGATAAAATCAAGGATATACTGAATAACCTTAGAAAATATGGCATTACAGTAGAAATGGACGATTTTGGAAGTGGTTATTCATCGTTAAATATGCTTAAGGAAATTGATGTTGATGTGGTTAAAATAGATATGGGCTTTATGCGTGAAACAGATAGAGACGAACGCAGTAACTATATACTTCAAACCATAATACAGCTTATACAGAAACTTGGTATGGATGTTATTACCGAAGGTGTTGAGACAAAGGGACAGGTAGACAATGTAACAAATATGGGCTGTAATCTGTTTCAGGGATACTTTTTTGATAAGCCTATGAATATCAATGCCTTTGAGGATAAATACCTGCCAAGATAGGCGTTATATTATGATACATTTAAGAGACGAAAGGAATACAAGTTATAATGAATAAAATAATAATGTTTACCGGGGGCGTTGAAACATTGTCATATTTTTCAAAAAGAATGGCTGATTATTTTGTTCAGAATGGAAAAACAGTTTTTTTCTATGATTTAAAAATGCCTGTTATAAGTTCAAAAAAAGTGCGTAAATTTATCAGGCAGAATGATACTATATTAATAACCTTTAATTTTCAAGGTTTATCTAAAGAAGACTACATTTATAATCCTGCCGTTAATACTTATATATGGCAGGATTATAATATTCCTTGTATAAATATTGCAGCAGACCATCCTTATTATTATGATAAGCAGCTTGCAGATTTGCCGGAAAATTACATACACATAAGCATTGACAGGCTTCATGAAAAGTATTTTAAAGAATATTATCCTGAATTTAAAAGTGGTGGCTTCCTTCCATTGGCAGGAAGCAGGCTTAATAATGAAAAGAAATTAAAAAAAATATGTGAAAGAGATATAGATATATTGTTCCCGGGAAATTTTACACCTCCGGAGTTTTGTGAAAAATATGCACATATGATAAATGAAGAATATGCCGCCTTTTATCTTGGCATAATAGATGATTTGCTTAAAAATCCATATAAGACAGTGGAGGAGGCAGGCACAGAGCATACATATAATGAGCTTGGAGCTGTAGCATATGATGATATGCGCAAGGTTTTAAATAAAATGATTTTTATTGACCTTTATGTGAGGAATTATTTCAGGGGACTTGTTGTAAAAACACTGGCAGAAGCAGGCTTAAAGGTTCATGTGATAGGAAAGGACTGGGAGAAGCTGGATTGTGACAAAAAGGAAAATATAATAATAACAAAGTTTTCCGACTCAGTTACCTGTATGAATGCTATGGAAAATTCTAAAATAGTAGTTAATGTTATGCCTTGGTTTAAGGACGGTGCTCATGACAGAGTATTTAACGCTGTTTTAAACGGTGCAGTAAGTGTATCTGATGTAAGTCTTTACCAGAAAGAGGAAATGCCTGAGGGATGTGGAGTGTCTTATTATGATCTTCGGCATATAGATGAACTGCCTGAAAAAATAAAAAGGCTTCTTTCGGATACAGATAACCTTCAAAAAATTGCTGATGAAGGATATAAGGCAGTCTTAAAAAAACATACATGGGACAAAAGAGCAGAGTGGCTTATGGATAGTTTTATCAATTAAGACAGCTGAATTCTAATTAAATCGACCAAATTATATTATTCAACCGGAGGTTGAATTAATACTGAATATAGTAATTAAATTAAAAACAGATATGTAATTAGTGCGTGATTCAACCGTAAGTTGACTCGCAAACTAAACTGATAAGTTATGGCTTTTTGCTGAATAACTATGATATTGTTTTTTTTAGCAGCTGCGAAAAAAATAAATGTAATATCTTCGATGGATATATACAAATGGAAAGGACTACATTATGGATAATCAAAATGAAATGAAAAATACAGGAGAAATTATATGCAGCAGAATTGCACAGCTTAGAAAAAGGTATAATCTGTCTCAGGAAGCTTTGGCAAGAAAGCTTGGCATAACTTTTCAGGCAGTTTCAAAATGGGAAAACAATGTATCCTGCCCGGATATTTCTATTATACCTGAAATTGCCGGGATTTTTAATGTGTCTGTAGGATATCTGTTTGGTGAGGAAAATAAGAATACAACAACAGATGAAGAAGACCAAAATGATGCACCGGAAAACATAAATAAAAAGATTTTAAGGAAAGATGAATTGGAATCCGGACAAGATAAGAAATTAAATTTTGGCTGGGAGGATGATAACAGAATAAGGATAGTTATTGCAAAAGGTCATACTATATTAAAAAATGAGGAAATTGACAGCACTATAAAGGAAGATGTAAATATAAGGCTGGAAGCAGAGGTAAGAGGATGTGTTATAGATTCACAGGTTGGAATAACCATAATGGGAGATGTATTAAATTCTACTCTTTCAGCAGGCTCAGTAATTAATTGCGGTAATGTGGAAAACGTAGAAAAAATATCTGCAGGCGATTGTATAAATTGTGGTGATATCACAAATACAACAACAATAACGGCAGGAGTCAGTGTAAATTGTGGAGATATAGGAGATGCTGAAACAGTATCAGCAGGTGAGAATATAAACTGCAGTGATATAGGAGATGTTGAAACGGTATCAGCAGGTGACAATATAAACTGTGGTGATATAACTGCATCAGCAGGTGTATCAGCAGGTGAAGATATAACATGCGGTGATTTAACATCAGAAGGGGGTAATATTTCAGCAGGAGGATGTATAGACTGCGGCGATATAAATGATTGTGCAAATATAACTGCAGGTGAGTCAATATCATGCAGCGATATAAATGGTTGTGCAGACATAACTGCAAAAAATTCAATCTCAAGTGGTGATATAAATGATTGTGGTGATATAATATCACAGAAGTAGCATTTCAGCCCTGTCTATACCTGCGGCCCTGGGAAAGGCTTCTATGGTGACGGATACGGCTTAGTGGTTGTATATTATGTGCGTAAGCTTCGGAGGCAGTAAGAAATTTTATTAATATGCTGCGGCTATCTTCTAAGCGACGACCGTAACTCGGAAGTGTCTGAATACTCAGCCACTTCCTCAGACAGACGGTCTCTGCTAAGAAGATAACCGCAGCATATTAATAAATTTCTAACAGCCTCCTCAATGCTTACGCACATAATATACAATCACTAAGCCGTATCCGTCACCATAGAAGCCTTTCCCAGGGTTGCAGGTACAGGCAGGGCTGAATTGTTATTCATAGAAACAGAATTGTAATAATATAATTGACAAAATCCTTTTTGTGTGTTTTAATAAAAGAAATTAACGTGTGCGCACACGAAAAATATTAGAAAGGATTTTTAAAATGAAATATCGTAATTTAGGAAAATGGGGACTTAAGGTAAGTGAAATAGCAGTTGGAAGCTGGATGACTGATTTGCATCAGGGCGAAGCTACAGATATTGCAAAGGAAACTATAAAGCTTGCATATGACAATGGAGTAAACTTTTTTGACTGTGCAGATGCATATAGCGGAGGAGAAGCCGAAAAGTTTTTAGGCAGGATTTTGAAGGAACTTCCAAGAAGCTCCTATGTAGTTTCAAGCAAAGTATTTTTCCCAATGGGACCGGGACCTAATGACTGGGGATTATCAAGAAAGCATATTATTGAACAGCTTGACAAGTCGCTTAAAAATCTGCAGGTAGATTACCTTGATATGTATTTCTGCCACAGACCTGACCCAACTACACCTATTGAGGAAACTATGCAGGTATTAAGCGATATGGTTGCCGCAGGAAAAATTTTATACTATGGAGTAAGTGAATGGACTCCTGTTCAGATTACAGAGGCACTTGGAATTATTAAAGCAAACAATTTAAGACCTATGAATGTTATCCAGCCACAGTATAATATGATGGACAGATTTATAGAGGATGAAATAATGGGCATATGTGAGAAAAATGGCATAGGCATAGTACCGTTTTCTCCGTTGTCACAGGGACTTCTCACAGGAAAATACCGTTTAGGACAGCCTATACCTGAGGGCTCAAGAGCCACACATCAGGCAGACAAACAGATAAATAAGCTTCTTACGGAAGAAAACCTTATAAAAGTAGAAAAGCTTGTAAAGATAGCAGAGGAGCTTGGTACAAACCTTTCAGTTCTGGCACTTGCATGGGATTTAAGAAAATCCATCGTAAGCAGTGTAATCACAGGTGCATCAAAACCGTCACAGCTGGAAAACAACATAAAAGCAAGCGGCTTTGAAATACCGTCTGATGCACTGGTTGAAATCGAAAAGATACTTGATTATCATCCTGTATTTAGAAGAATTGGCTAAGTTTATGACTTTTTATGAGTTTTTGTTGCGAAAAATGCTTCAGAATGGATGCTAAAAATGGAGGTAATATATAAATGGAAGAAATATTTCTCGATGATAGAAAATATATTATATATGCCGGTTGTGGGAAACCGGAGAAAATCATCTTTCTTTTCGCTGACAAAAACGAGGAACAGTCTGTAAATATGATATACAGCAACGTATGTCGGATGTATGTCCCTAATCAAAGAGAAAATGCATCCAACTATAAGGAATGGCTGCTTGTAGTATGCCTTATTGATGACTGGAACAGAGAACTTTCACCATGGAAAGCACCGGCAATATTTGGAAATGAAGATTTTGCAGGAGAAGGAGCAGAAACTCTTTCTAATCTTACGGAACACTGTATTCCATATATGATTGAAAAATATAATATCAATATTGAAAAATGCAGATTATTTACAGCAGGTTATTCTCTTGCAGGACTTTTTTCCCTTTGGGCACTTCACCAAAGTTACATATTTTCCGGTTCCATAAGCTGTTCAGGTTCACTGTGGTTTAACGGATTTGAAGATTATGTAAAAAATAACAGGCTGAATAAAAACTCCATAGTGTATATAAGTCTTGGAGATAAGGAGCATAAAACAAAGAATCCTATTATGTCCACTGTAAAAGCGAAAACAGAACAGATATATAGTTTGTATGAAAATATGTCAGAAGTAGAATGTGTAAAGCTTGAATGGAATGAAGGAAACCATTTTAATAATCCTTCGGGGAGACTGGAAAAGGGAATATTGTGGATGTTAAGAAACGGTTAAGTTCATGTGATGGGAACAGTTCTGTCAGGTTTTCTGCAGCTGCCGATTTGAGATATGCTTTCATAGCACAGCAGACAACCTGATAGAACTGTTCCCAATATTCCCCACTTTTTTTTTAATAAGATTGACACCACTATAGCAAAATGTTAAAATATTCTGAAATGTGAAATTTCACAAAAAATACATAAAACATAAAAAAGGAAGGTTAGCAAGATGAAACTTGAAAAGCTTGTAGGAGAGAGATTTAAGGAAAAACCTGCAGACTGCGTAGTAGACAGCCATGCACTTATGATTAGGGGCGGATATATGAAGCCTGTTGCAAACGGTATTTTTTCTCAGTATATGCCTCTTAAAAGAGTATGCAAGAAGATTGAAAACATCATAAGGGAGGAAATGGATGCAATAGACGGACAGGAGGTGCTTTTTCCTGTAGCACTGCCCGCAGCTCTCTGGGATGAGTCAGGAAGATACGAATCTGTCGGAAGCGAGCTTTTAAGATTTACAGATAGAAACAATGCCCGTATGGTTCTTGGAATGACACATGAGGAGGCCGCAGTTCAGCTTGTTCGTGAGTATGCAAACAGCTATACAAAGTATCCGTTTATGATATATCAGATTCAGACAAAGTTCCGTGATGAGGCAAGACCTAGAGCCGGACTTATAAGAGTTCGTGAATTTACTATGAAGGATGCTTATTCATTCCATACTTCACAGGAGGATTTAGAGGATTATTACCAGAAGTGTTATGATGCATATAACCGTATATTTGCAAGAGCAGGAGTTCCTGATGTAGTGGCAGTAGCTTCTGACTCAGGCATGATGGGTGGAAATCTTTCACATGAATATATGCTTCTTACAGATATCGGTGAAGATTCCATCGCCATATGTAAGGAATGCGACTATAAGGCAAATATGGAAGCTGCAGAGTGTATTACTGAAAATACAAAAAATGGTGAAGATGCTGAACTTAAAAAGGTTCACACACCTGATATGAAGACAATAGAGGATGTTTGTGCATTTTTAAATGAGCCTGTGGAAAAATCATGCAAGGCTGTCGTATATCAGAAAAATAGCGATGATGAATATATTGTCATATTCTTAAGAGGTGACCTTGATGTAAATGAAACAAAGGTTAAGAACTTTATAGGAGACAACATTCATCCGGCTGTTATAACAGAGGACAGCGGTATAGTTGCCGGCTTTATAGGACCTGTAAACTTTAATGCAAAGGCAACAGTTCTCTTTGATAATTCCCTTAAAGGAACAAATAATCTTTCATGCGGAGCCAATGAAGCAGATTATCATTATACAGGTATGTGCATTGACAGAGATGTTAAGGATGGTACATTCGGCGATTTTGCAAAGATTACAGATGGCGGAATATGTCCATGCTGTGGAAAGAAAGCCATATCTATTTCAAGAGGTATAGAAGTAGGAAACATCTTCCAGCTTGGCACAAAGTATACAAAAACTATGAATATGACATACCTTGATAAGGATGGAAAAGCACAGTATCCTATTATGGGATGCTATGGTATAGGAGTGGGAAGACTTGCCGCTTCCGTATGTGAAGCACATCACGATGAATATGGTCCAATCTGGCCTATGTCAATAGCACCATGGCAGGTACATCTCTGCTGTCTTCGTTCAGATGATGTAGCAGCAAAGGAATGTGCAGATAATCTTTACGATACATTACAGAAAAATGGTATAGAAGTAATCTATGATGACAGAAAAGTAAGACCGGGAGTAATGTTCTCAGATGCAGACCTTTTAGGCGTTCCTGTCAGAGTAATCGTAAGTCCGCGTAATATGGAGGAATCCGTTGTTGAACTTGTAACAAGAGACAAGTCTGTTCAGGAAAAGGTATCCATCGAAAAGATAACAGACAGAGTAAAAGAACTCATAGCAGAAATGCAATAAAATAAAGCACAACATAAATCTGTGTAACCAAAAATTTGCATATGCGAATTTAAAAGTGCCGCTGCCGTGCGGCGCTTTTTTTACTTAATAGGAAATTACTAAAGCAACAGCGTGAAATAAAGAAACTAAAAATTCGCGAATGCG
>CAMENQ010000044.1 GCA_945928585.1 uncultured Roseburia sp.
GGGTGATTTGTTGATAACTATGGGAGCCGGAGATATTGTAAAAGTGGGAAATGATCTGATAAAATAATTTTTATCCACAAAATCCACATTATTAGCCTGCTAATGTAATGGAAAATAATGTGGATATTTTTTTTGATATATTTGGCACTATTGATGAAAAACAAAAATTATCCACAATATCCACATTTACTCCTGACGGCAAAAAAGTGCGTCAAAGCCTTAAAAACAGGGAAAATTTTAGTTCTCTTTTTCAAAAAAATATGCTATAGTATTACTCACGTAATAGAAAATTAACAAAGCGACAGAATAAAATTGCGCAACTAAAAATTCGCGATTTTAATTTATAAGTGCCACAATCTGCGGCGCTTTATGCTTAAAAGATACATAATGGAAAGGCGAGTTGAATGTTATGGACAGAATTGTGCTTAAGGGCGGACAGCAGGGAGTAACAGTTGTATCCAATGTTTTTTTGGATAAATATATGATAAAAGCAAATGGGGAATATGTGAAGGTTTATTTGTATTTACTCAGATGCCTTTCTGAAAGTGATAAGGAGTTTAGTATCGGATATCTGGCAGATGTATTGGAAAATACGGAAAGTGATATTATAAGAGCAATAAAATACTGGGCAGGACAGGGTGTACTGTCAGTTACATACAGCGGCAGGGAAATAAAATCCATTCAGGTAAATTCATTGGAGGAAAATGTAGAAACAGCAGTCACATTGCAGACGGCAGAAGAAGAACGCCGGGTGGAAGCGGATGAAGTGCCGGAACATGAGATTATGCAGAAAAAGAATAACGCTATAGATATGAAAAAGCTTAATGATCTTATGGCAGACGGTGATGTAAAGATGCTGCTGTATGTAGTACAGAAATACCTTGAAAAAACATTAAATTCCACAGAGACAAACATTATTCTGTATATATACAGCGAGCTGGGATTTTCGGTTGAACTTACGGAATATCTTGTGGAGTACTGCGTGTCAAACAATCACAAAGATATAAAGTACATAGAAAAGGTTGCATTAAACTGGCATGAAAATAATGTTTCCACTGTAGATGAAGCAAAAAAACTTGTATCATCAAACAATTTCTATCCTGTATTAAAGGCATTCGGACTTTCGGGAAGAAATCCTGCCACTGTAGAGAGGGCATTTATAGTGAAGTGGAAGGACGAATATGGTTTTGATATGGACATAATTGTAGATGCATGTAACAGAACTATGGATACAATACACCAGCCAAGCTTCCAGTATGCAGATTCCATATTGCAAAGATGGAAAAAAAGGGGAGTTAGGTCAGTGGCAGACTTAAAGGCTATAGATGACGAGCATGAGAAGGAAAAGGAAAAATCCACACAGAGAGCCGCAAAAAAAGTATCAGTCACAAAGCCTGCATTTAATAATTTTAACCAGAGAACATATGATTATGACGCTATGGAAAAATTACTTTTACAGAGAAAGTAAGAGGTAAAGGATTTGGCATTATCAAACAGTGAATACAATTTAATAATGAGAGCATATGAGGAAAGACGTTATGCTTCAAAGCATGAGCAGACAGCAAGAACTGAAGAGGTTTACAGAAAAATTCCCCGTATAAAAGAAATACAGGATGAAATTTCTTCCATATCAGTACAGAATATGAAAAACAGGCTGACCGGGATAAAGGAAGGAGACAATTTCACAAAAGAGCAGCTTCATAAAGCAATTACCGGACTTATAGCTGAAAAGAAAATGCTTATGGAGCAGTACGGATATCCGGAGGATTATCTTAAGCAGAGATATATCTGTGAGGATTGTCAGGATACAGGCTATGTAGGAAATGAAAAGTGCCATTGTCTGAAAGAAAAAATTACGGAATTATTATATTCAAGGTCAAATCTTAAGGAGACACTTCTTAAGGAAAATTTTGATACCTTCAATATCTCGTATTATTCGGAAAAAAACGTGGATACCATAACAGGAAAAAATGCAAAGGCAAATATTACAGAGGTTCTGGGAAAATGCAGACATTTTGTTGAATGCTTTGGCAGTGATTTTGAAAACCTATTCATATACGGAGAAACAGGTGTGGGAAAGACCTTCCTTACAAACTGTATTGCCAAGGAGCTTATGGACAAGTCATATTCTGTTATATATATGTCTTCGGTACATATGTTTGAAGTGCTGGCAGATGAGCAGTTTGGCAAAGGCGAAAGGAACAGTCAGACCGGAGTAAGGGATTTGACAGGCTGTGACCTTCTTATTATTGATGATTTAGGAACAGAGCTTGTTAATACATTTACTGCCTCATCATTGTTTAACTGTATAAACGAAAGATTCTTAAAGAAAAAGCCTGTGATTATATCTACAAATCTTTCTATTGGTGATATAAGGGAGCTGTATTCAGAGAGGGTTTTTTCAAGGATAGCAAGTAATTACACAATGTTAAAAATTTTTGGCGAAGATTTAAGAATTGTAACATCTTTAGGCTTGACAAAATCATAACAAGGTGTTAAAAAAATAGCGTTGGTATATATTACTGAATTATGGAGGATAAATTCATGCCAAGTGAAGAAAAAATCTTAGAGACTATACCGGTAGGACCTTTAGGCATAGTAGCTATGGAAAACTGCAGGGAATTAGGTAAACAGGTAGATGAATATATAGTAGGATGGAGAAGTTCAAGAACAGGCTCGTATACACATACTATAGCATATGCAGGTTACCAGAAGGATTCCTATCTTGTAAATGCAAAGGTACCAAGATTCGGTTCAGGAGAAGCCAAGGGCATTATTAATGAATCTGTAAGAGGTCAGGATTTATATATTTTGGTAGATGTAGGCAATTACAGTATGAAGTATTCACTTTGCGGATATGAAAACAGAATGTCCCCTGATGACCATTATCAGGATTTGAAGAGGGTAATTGCTGCCGTAGGCGGAAAGGCAAGAAGAATAACAGTTATAATGCCGTTCCTTTATGAGAGCAGACAGCACAAAAGAACAGGAAGAGAATCTCTTGACTGTGCCATGGCACTGCAGGAGCTTACAAATATGGGTGTGGAAAATATCATTACATTTGATGCACACGATCCGAGAGTACAGAACGCCATACCTCTTAAGGGCTTTGAGACAGTTCAGCCTGCTTATCAGTTTATAAAGGGACTTTTAGGTAAGGAGAAAGACCTTAAGATAGATGCAGACCATATGATGGTTATAAGCCCTGATGAAGGTGGTACAAGCAGGGCAGTATACCTTGCCAACGTACTTGGACTTGATATGGGTATGTTCTATAAGAGAAGAGATTACTCTAAGATAGTAAATGGAAGAAATCCGATAGTGGCGCATGAATTTTTAGGCTCCTCAGTAGAGGGCAAGGATGTTATCGTTATTGACGATATGATATCATCAGGCGAGAGTGTTCTTGAGGTGGCAAAGGATCTTAAGGACAGAAAGGCAAATAAGGTATTTATTGCTACTACATTCGGACTTTTTACAAATGGTCTGGCGAAATTTGACGAGGCATATGAGAAAGGTCTTATCGACAGAATTCTCACAACAAATCTTACCTATCAGACGCCGGAATTACTTACAAAGCCTTATTATATAAGCTGTGATATGAGTAAGTATATTTCACTGATTATAGACACATTAAATCACGATGCGTCAATCAGCGAATTACTTGACCCGGTGGGAAGAATTCACAGGTTATTAAATAAATATAAGGAAGAACAGGCAACAAAATAGTTATTTTTTTGACAAAATCACCAAAATGACTATAAAAAAAGTGTGTTCTTTTGTAGCATTAGGTAAAAAAAGAAAAAAAATTAAATTTCTTCTTTTAATATTGCTAAAAGTATATTATAATGCTACTTAGGTATTTAGCGTATTCTGCCTAGAGCGTAAGTACCGACACTTAAGCTCATGGTTAGAGCTAAAAAATAATAAATTTATATAAGGAGATAAAATTATGGCAAACATGAACGATTGTCCAGAAAAGCAGCCAATGACTCAGGAATATCTTGAGAAAATGGAAGCATACTGGCGTGCAACTAACTATATCGGCGCAGCTCAGTTGTATATGTTAGATAACCCACTTTTACGTGAGCCTTTAACCAGAGATCAGGTTAAGAAGAAGATTGTTGGTCACTGGGGAACAGTACCGGGACAGAACTTCATATACGTTCACATGAACAGAGCTATTAAGAAGTATGATCTTGATATGATTTTACTTTCAGGTCCGGGACATGGTGGAAACTTCTTCGTAGGTAACTCATACCTTGAGGGACACTACAGCGAGATTTATCCAAACGTAAGTCAGGATAAAGAGGGTATGAAGAGACTCTGCAAGCAGTTCTCATTCCCATGTGGTATCTCAAGCCACGTTGCTCCTGAGACACCCGGTTCAATCAATGAAGGTGGAGAGCTTGGATATTCTATGGCACACGGATTTGGTGCTGTATTTGATAATCCAGACTTAATTGCAACAGTTATCGTTGGTGATGGTGAGGCAGAGACAGGTCCTCTTGCAACATCATGGCATTCAAATAAGTTCTTAAATCCGGCAAGAGACGGTGCAGTATTACCTATACTTCACTTAAACGGATATAAGATTTCTAACCCAACAGTATTCTCTCATATTTCTCATGAGGAAGTTGAGAACTTCTTCAAGGGATGCGGATGGGATCCAATCTTCGTAGAGTGTGAGGATGACGGTTCAGACCACATCGCTATGCATAAGAAGATGTCAGAAGCTGTTGACAAGTGTATCGAGACAATTAAGGCTATCCAGAAGGATGCAAGAGAGAATGGAAATACAAAGAGACCATTCTGGCCAATGATCGTTCTTCGTACACCAAAGGGATGGACAGGTCCAAAGGTAGTAGATGGAAAGGTTATCGAAGGTTCATTCGATGCACATCAGGTACCTATCACTATGGAGAAGCCTGAGCATCTTGACCTCTTAAAAGAGTGGTTATTAAGCTACAAGCCTGACGAATTATTCGATGAGAATTATAAGTTAAAGCCTGAAATAGCTGCATTAGCACCTACAGGTGACAGCAGAATTTCAGCTAACCCACATGCAAATGGCGGTAAGCTTCTTCGTGACTTACGTCTCCCAGACTTCAAGCAGTACGCAGTACAGATTTCTGCACCGGGACAGGCTGCTGAGAAGAAGCAGGATATGATTATCCTTGGTGAGTATGTAAGAGATGTATTTAAGTTAAATGAGGAGACAAAGAACTTCCGTATATTTGGACCGGACGAGACAAAGTCTAACAGACTTTATCATGTATTCGAAGCTGAGAACAGAGCTTGGAATGCTGACAGCCAGCCAAATGATGAGTATATGTCAGCAGACGGACGTATCATGGATGGTTACCTTTCAGAGCATATGTGCGAAGGCTGGTTAGAGGGATATATCCTTACAGGCCGTCATGGATTCTTCGCAAGCTATGAAGCATTCATCAGAGTTGTAGATTCTATGTGTGCTCAGCATGCTAAGTGGTTAAAGGTTACATCTGAGCTTCCTTGGAGAGTAAAGATTGCATCACTTAACCTTATCCTTACATCAAACGTATGGCAGCAGGATCATAATGGATTTACACATCAGGATCCAGGCTTCCTTGATCATATTTCAAATAAGAAGGCAGACGTTGTACGTATGTACCTTCCACCAGATGCTAACTGCTTACTTAGCTGCTTTGACCATTGTATCAGAAGCAAGAACTATGTAAACGTTATAGTAGCATCTAAGCACCCAAGCTTCCAGTGGCTGACTATGGAGCAGGCTGTTAAGCATTGTACACAGGGTATCAGCATTTGGGATTGGGCTTCAAACGATCAGGGCGAGGAGCCGGACGTAGTACTTGCATGCTGTGGTGATACACCAACACTTGAAGCACTTGCTGCAGTTACTATCCTGAGAGAAAATCTCCCAGAGATAAAGATCAGATTTATCAATGTTGTTGACCTGTTCAAGCTTGAGTCACATGAGAAGCATCCACATGGTTTAACAGATACAGAATATAACGCATTATTCACAAAGGATAAGCCAATTATATTCGCATTCCACGGATACCCAACTCTTATCCATGAGTTAACATACTGGAGAGAGAACAGAAATCTCCATGTTCACGGATATCAGGAGGAAGGTACAATCACAACTCCATTCGATATGAGAGTTCAGAACGAAATCGACCGTTACCACTTAGTAGCTGATGTAATTAATCACTTACCACAGTTAGGTAACAGAGGTGCATACTTACTTCAGAAGATGAACGATATTCTTGTTGCTCATAAGCAGTATATCGGTGAGTATGGCGAGGATCTCCCAGAGGTTCGTGATTGGCAGTGGCACTTACCAGAGAGTAAGTAATTTAAGCTCCTTTCTGCTGTACTAACAGCTGAAATAATAAATACCCCCTTTATAATGTATGGAAACATATGTTATAAAGGGGGTTTTACTGTATAGGGATTTTGTAGTATAATGTTTATGTACTGATGAAAACGTGCGAGAAGGATACATATATTAAAATTGGGAGAAGTAAATGTTTAATATAATTATTTGTGATGATGAAAAGAAATATGTTGATAATCTTAAAACTGTAGTTGAGGATTTTTTTAAGAAAATAAACACAGATGTTACGATTACTTCATATACAGATGGAGATGAGCTTTTAAAAGAGAAAATAAAAGCAGACATTGTTTTCCTTGACATAGAGATGAAAAAAGTGGATGGCATAACAGTGGCTGAGGAAATCCGCCGGTATGATATGAATGTGCCTATAATATATGTTACAAGCTATGTTGATTATTGGCGTAAGGCATATTCGGTGCATGCCTTTGATTTTATTACGAAGCCTTATACTAAGGAGCAGGTGGAAAAGGTCTTAAGTGATTTTGTACATATGATGGAGGAAACAGAGGAGAAGAAGGTATTACTAAAGACACAGGACTGTACTGTGAATATGAGGCAGAATGATATATATTATTTTATGATTGAAAAAAAGAAACAGGTATTGATGGCGACTGTGAATGGAAATTATATTGTAAGGGAAAATCTGAAGGATATATATGAAAAGCTTGATAAAGATATGTTTTATTTTTCCCATAAAAGCAGTATTGTAAATTTAAGATATGTGGAACGGCTGGAGAATGGATATGACATTATAATGGATAATGGAGAGTTTGTACCGTTGGCACATAATAAGAGAGCTGATTTTCTGAAGAGGTTATCATCAGTGATTTTGGAAAAACTAAAAGGAGAATGTCTGTGATTAAAATAAATCCGACCACATATGTGGTAATACCTAAAGAATTATATATAATTGCACCATTAAGAATAGCTTTGATAAATGTTCTGATACATATATTCATAAGTTCTATTTTTGAAGTACCGTTTTTTAAGTTGAATAATACAGATGGAGAGTGTGAAAAGCATGAAAAAAAGCTGTATTACAATATAATGTCGGTAATAGAAATATGCGTAACACAGGCTGCGTTAATGGTTATATATTATAAGAGAAATCCCCTTTATATGGCTGTGGCGTTATCAGTGTGTTTTGTCGTAACCGGTATTCTGGGAATGTGGAGAAAAAACAGATACGGCAATAGAAACTTACTTAAGGAAACCATCAAATTGTTTGGCAGTCTGTTTTTATTTTTGGTAATAGCAGTAATAAGTGATAACATTTCACTTTATATATGGGGTGGGTATGATTATATGGATTTTTCCTTTGTTTTAAATGAAGGAATGCGATATCTGGCAAACAGTTGTCTTATAAGCGGAGTGTTTATTTATAATATATGTCATATAGCGGTTTGCATTGTAAAAAAGGGACATTATCTGTTCAAACTGGAAAAAAGCCTCATAATATGTGCATCTACGGCAATAGAAGTGTTTGCCATAATCGATGTATGCTTAGCGGGAGATGGTATGAAATATTATCTGGCAGGCTTAGGCATGGCAGCTATAGCTGTTGTAATAACCTCAGTAATAACATATGCTTTTAACAAAATAGAGAGGGCAATGGTTTACGAGGAGGAAATTAATTCCATATCCTTAAGAAACAAACTGCAGCTTGAAAAATATGCAGAATTAAACAGGGTATATGAAAACTCAAGAAAAATTATACATGATATAAGAAAACATTTAAGCACTATAGAGGGTATTTTGGACAATGAAAAAGTCCGGCAGAATTATACGGAAGATATAAGTAAAAAAGTAGATATGCTAGAATACGGTTTTTACTGCTCAAATAAAATTTTACAGATTATAATGAGCAGCAAGCTTGTGGAATGTGAAAAAAAGGGAATAAAGCCAATGATAAATATGGCAGATGACAGCTTCAGATTTATGGAGGAGATAGATGTTACGGCAATATTTGCAAATCTTTGGGACAATGCCATAGAAGCAGCGGAAAAGGAAAATGCCGAAAACAGAAGAATAAATGTTACAGTTGGAAAAATAAACAGCTTTATGCTTATATCCTTTGAAAACACTTATACGGGAGAACTGATTTATAAGGACGGCAAAATATCATCTGTAAAGGACAAAAGCAGAGGCTACGGATTAAAAATTATAGGCGACACCATAAGAAAATATGGCGGACAATTTGATACAGAGCTTAAGGACGGATATTTTAAGGCAGAGGGAATTATTCCTTTGAATTAGTATAAAAAGAGGATGTGGAAATATAATGGAAATAATAACAGATTATATTTTTCCTGCCATAGTGTGGGTATTTAGATTTCATACAATAACGGGAAACGTGGCAGTAAGCCTGTTGTTTTTATTTTTTATGGCAAATGTGACAGGAAGTAAGCTTATTGGAATGAAATGCAGTGCCAGAAAAAAGCGTTTTATTTATCAGTTGATAATTATAATCACAGTGGCAGCATATAGCATAATAGTGGCAGTATGTACCGGGAAAAACAGGAATAATACGCTTATTATTTATCTTTGGACAAGTATTATAGTATATGGAATTTACGCACTTATAAAAATAAAAAAAATAACATCAAATAAAATTGTTATTATCTGCATAGGCGGAGCCCAGATAGCAGTGACAGTTTTGGGCATATACGCAGTGTACATATGGAATGCTTTTTCTGATGGAGATATAGAGGATATGTATACGCTTTTTTGCGGAATAGGAACAGTAATAATACAGGCTGTAATACTTAATATTACTAAAAGAGCATGTGATTCCGTAAAAAAGGAAATGGAGGCAGCAAGACTTAAGGAGGAGGAAAAAGCAAGGCAAGACAGCTATAAGGAGCTTTTAGATAATTATACAAAATCGGAGCAGGTGGTAGGGGAAATAAAAGAACAACTGGCGACCTTAAAGGAGCAGATGGAAAAGTTTAATAATGATTGTGAGATTAATTATAGTCAAAATGATGAAAAAGAGCAGGTATTAAAATATATAGAATTACTGGAAAGGCAGATAGATATGCTGATGAAAAGAAATGATACAGAATAGGAAAAAGGGAACAGTTCGGCCCTGCCATACCTGAGGCTTCAAGACAGGCTTCTATGGTGCCGGACTTGAGAATAAAAAAACCATTTGAGTGCAGAGATAACTATTGAAAATATGTAAAAAACTATTGACTAATTCGGAAATCCGATATATTATAATAGTGCAAAAGTCTGGTGCTTTTGGTATAATAGGTATATCTAAAAGTAAATATTTTTGGAATATATGATGCATAAGTGTGCATACTATATTATAATCGGGCGCAACTCCTGATTTCTCCGCTGCGGAGAGTTTAAATATGAGCAGAATAAAAATAGTTGTATGAAAGGGCTCTGGTAGGTACAGAGTCCTTTCGTTTTGATTATGGAGGAATTATGCATAGTGCGATAGAATTGCGAAATTTATCTAAAAAACCTAAAATAAATGATATATCACTGAAAATACTAAGTGAATATTATGAGATGTTCTTATATCCATTTATATATAATTATCATATAGAAACCAAAGACGGGGATAAAGATATTGAATTAAGATTCGAATTAGATAAATTTTGTCATTTGCTTGGAATGGAATCAATTGTGAAATATTCAGTTCCACGTAATGATTTACATAATTACAAAGGTCAAGATGGATGGGACAATGTAGTAAATTTAGTGATTGATATTCAGCATTTGAAAAATATTAATAAAAGAAAATTTAAGAATGTGAAGGCCAAATATGTTTATTTCTATTTAATACCAGGATTAATTGAAAATCCTATGGCAGTGAATTATGATATAAATAAAGTTGAGCCAGAAACGAACATTGAATGTGAAATACTTTTTTATAGTAATGTAAAAGATGATAATGCGATTATACATTTGGTTATAGAAAAAAGTAATGAAGGATACTATTTTCCAAGAACTTTTTTTGTAGAGAAGGTTTCAAAGAGGGAAGACGATATTTACATAAAAAGGCAAGAGGAAATAGGTGTAGAAGTTAAAAGTAGAGTAATTATGCAAGGGAAAAACAACTAAGTAGTATTACCACAAGACTGTAGGAAAAATCCTATGGTCTTTTTTTCATTCAGGGCACATTTTTTCACGTTCAGGGCAGAGCTATTGAAATGAAAAAATAAAGATTGTATAGTATAGGCAGATAGTTTGCAGCAAGTATCTTTCTATGAATGTGCGATACCGGAAACGCACGAAAAATACATTTTAAAGAGGAGATATAGAACAATGAAAAAGAAATTTTTGGCAAAAGTAACTATTTTAGGAGCGACAATATGTATGTTAGGTTCATTGGCAGCAAAAGCAGCAGTAGTAACACCATTATACAGTTTTACGGCAGATGTTAAAACTCATAAGGCGAATACGGTAATAGGTGCACAGTATAGGGCAAGTTCAAATACAGGACATCCATGGTGTGTGGAATTGAAGAAAACAACAGACAAGAAAAATAAAAAGACTGTGTTTTGGGTGGAGACTCCTGCAGGATTGAATTTGTGTGAAGATAAAGTAGCCGTTGCAGGAGAAGGGGTTTTTAGACAGACATTTTCAAAAAGGATTGGAAATTCTTATATAAGATTAGTTGCTGAAGATGATGATTATTGGTGTGATACATATCACATAGAAGGTGCTTGGGCAGAGGAGTAAAAAGAAATGTTAATTCACATAATGTTTAAAATATTGTGTGAATTAACATTTTAGAAAGAGGAGAATTATGCTTGGAAAAGAGATAATAGGCACATTAAAGGATAAAAGGGCTGTTATATTTATTATAATAATATTATCAATTATGCT
>CAMENQ010000045.1 GCA_945928585.1 uncultured Roseburia sp.
ATATGATACCAATAGTACTTGTTCTTATACTGACTCTTGATGTAGTGGCAGTTTATATAGGAGCAGGAGCATTTGCCCTTATAGGCATTATAAAGATAATAATGATGATATCAAGTGCTGGTGAAGCAGTAGTACTTATAATAGAAACGATTATGATACAGGCTATTATTACCATACTTGTGGTTGCAGGTGCCGTACTTGGCGTAAAGGCTATAAGAAAGTTCTTTTATGATACATATTCGGAAATGAACAGTACTTCCAAAGCAAATAATGATATATCACAGAAAATTATGGAGATTGCAGCCAGCGTAAATGAAGATATGAAGGCAGCAGACCAGACTGTTGAACAGATTAAGACTTCCATGGAGGGTATGAATACATCATTAAAGCAGATAACAGACGGAGTTGTGATGAATACTGAGGCTGTTGCAAATCAGACAGAACAGACTCAGGCTATTAAGACTATTATAGATGGTACGAACAATATGGCACAGTCTATACTTAAGGAGACAAATGAAACAAAAACTATAGTACATACAGGTGCAGAAAGTATGGACAAGCTTACGAGACACGTGGAAACAGCAATCGACTCAAGCAATATAATGAAGCAGTCAGCCATAAGACTTAAAACCAAATCTGAGGAGGTTAGAAGCATCACAGATATGATTTTAAGCATATCAAGTCAGACAAATCTTCTTGCTCTTAATGCATCTATTGAAGCTGCCAGGGCAGGTGAAGCAGGTAAAGGATTTGCAGTTGTTGCAGATGAAATCAGAAACCTTGCAGAGCAGACAAAACAGGCAACAGAGAACATTACAGGCATACTTGATGAACTTGCAAGAGATGCAAATGAAGTAGTAGAAAAGGTAGAAGAAAGCGTTAAGATATCTGAGGAAGAAAGCGTATATGCCGATGAAGCAAACAATGGATTTGCAGGCATAAAAACAATAATAGATGCACTTAACAATGATATGGAGAAAATTGCAGAAAAAATCGAGGAAATTGCAGTGGCAAATAATAATATTGTAGATTCGGTCAGCACATTATCTGCAAGCAGTGAAGAAATTACAGCAAGTACAGAAGAAGCATCTGCAGTAAGTGATACAAATCTTGAAGTAGTTGAGGACTTCTATGTGACTATGAGAAGCATATCTGAAAAATTATCAGGTCTGGCTTCAGAGTAAATAAAGAAAAACAGTGTTATATATGTGGGTGGTTTTAGCATATTGCAGAACCGCCCATTTAAACAAATTGAATGATGTCTCATTGATGGTGTGAAATGTTATGGAGGAAAGAAATGCGATTTTACACAGCAGATTTAAACGGAAAAGAAGAAATAATGGCAGGCTTTGATGAAGGAGAAAAAGCAGTACCCATAAAGCAGTTAGGTCTTGACTACAGGGATATGAATGATTTAATATGCCATATAACAGATGATGAAATAAAGGCAATAAAGAAATTAAATCAAACAGGATTTGAAGGAAAATATTATAATGTAGATGAATTGAAACTGCTGGCACCGATTGTCAGACCAATGCAGGACGTTATATGCCTTGGAATAAATTATGATGAGCATGCAGTGGAGGCAGGAAAATTTTCTGAGGAAGCTTTTGGAGGAGAGAGACCTTATACCATATATTTTTCTAAGCGTGTAAACAGGGCAACAGCCACTAATGAGGAAATTCCGTCATATAGTGAACTGGTAGACAGCCTTGATTATGAGGCAGAACTGGGAGTAATACTGAGAAAAGATGCCAAAAATGTAACTGTTGATGAGGCATCCGATTATGTATTTGGATATACGGTCATAAATGATATAAGTGCCAGAAACCTGCAGACACGCCATAAACAATGGTACAGAGGAAAAAGTCTTGATGGTTTTACTCCTATGGGGCCTTGTATAATTACTGCAGATGAAATTGAAGACGTACAGTCACTTGATATTGAGAGTTATGTCAATGGAGAACTTCGCCAAAAAAGTAATACAAAATATATGATACAGACAGTGGCAGGGGCTATATCCGAACTTTCCCAGGGCATGACACTTAAGGCAGGGACTATTATAGCTACAGGAACACCGGCAGGTGTAGGTATGGGTATGACTCCGCCAACCTTTCTTAAGGAAGGAGACAAGGTGATTTGCCGTATAGAAAAAATTGGACAGCTTAAAAATATTATTGGAAAATAATGTAAAACTGGTGAGGTGAGTAAGATTAGCGTATTATTATCAAACAATATTAATTGTGAACAAGTAGATGAAAATATGGCTTCGGTTATAGAAGCAGAGATAGAAAAAGCCTTTGAAAACAAAGAGTTTAAGGTTTATTTCCAGCCAAAGGTAAATATGGTATCGAAAAAGCTTTATGGAGCTGAGGCTCTTTCAAGATGGATTCATCCGGAAGATGGAATAAGAGCTCCCGGCTTATATATTCCTGTGCTTGAAGAAAAAGGACTAATAACAAGACTGGATATGTATATGTATGAGGAGGTCTGCAGACTAAAGTCAGAATGGAAGGATAAAAGCTACGGACATATTCCAATATCTATAAATATGTCAAGAAAGCACATATATAACGAAAACTTCGTAGACAGTCTGGCAGAGATTGCAGACAGATATGGAGTAAACAGGAGCGAGATAGATATTGAGGTCACTGAAAGCGTATTTATGAAGGATGGAAGTAAGCTTATAGATGTAATAAATAAGCTTAAAAGCTATGGTTTTCTGGTGTCCATTGATGACTTTGGTTCAGGATTTTCAGCCTTAAATATGCTAAAGGATATAAATGCTGACATAATAAAAATTGACAGGGAATTTCTTGAAATGTCGTCAGACAACATAAGAGGAAAAAAAGTAATTAAAAATGTGATTTCGATGTGCAGGGATTTAAAATTTGATGTAATTACAGAGGGAATAGAAACAAAGGAACAGGCAGAATTTATTAAGGCGTGTGGCTGTGTAACTGCACAGGGGTATTACTATTCAAAACCTTTGCCGGTAGATGAGTTTGTGGAATTTTCAGAAAAACGTATAAAAACATTATTAGATTGTTATACATTCAGGCTCAATGGTGATTTGAAATCGGAAGATGGAGCATTTGAGGGCATAATAAGCGGTGAAGGCTTATATTATACAAGAGGAATATATAATGACTCAAAAGCACTTCATTTTCCGGGAGGTATTACTGAAAAAAATACAGTTCATATACCTATCCATACAATTGTCAATGACAGCTTTTCAGTAGCTATGTGGGTTAAGCCCGAAAAACTGTCATTTTGGGGCGCAGCCATATACATCAAATTTGAAACAGGCTTTTGTGCCATGATACCATTGGCAAGAGAAGGAAAGTCGGATATTCGTGTGAGATATTCTGTTGAGGTAAACGGCTGGTATGACATTTTTTCAAAGGCCGTAGAGGAAAACGTATGGACACATTTTGCAGTGACATATGATGCTAAGACAGAAGAATTAAGTTCATTTATTAATGGCGAAAAAATGAAAACACTTAAAGATGTTCCGACTAACAGATTTGTAAAGTGGATAATATTAGGAGGAGACGTTTTCCAACCATCATTTATAGGAGATATATGTGAGCTTAAGATTTATAATGAAGCCAAAGATTATAAATATATAAAGGAGCTTTATGATAATTACGTGTCAGATGACAGGTTTTTAGCATAATGGGAAAAAAAGTATGAATCCGGTAATAATATATAACATACCAAAATTTAATAAAGAAAAACAGCTTGTCGCATTGTGCAGAGAACTAAAACTTAGCACAAGAAAGCTAAAGGCGGGTGATGCAAATGTGCAGCTGTCATTTCTTGCAGGGGCAGGGAGAATAAATACAGGCAGGGAAAATAAGAAAATGGCAGCTGATTTTAAAATTCCTGAGCTTATTATATTTTCGGGAATGACAGAGGATATGCTTGATATGTTTTTAAAAAGATATAAGGATATGGGTATTGAACCTGTAAAGCTTAAAGCTGTAGTCACGGCCACAAACATATCATGGAATGTTTATGAGCTTGTTACAGAACTTATAAGAGAACATAAAGAATTAAACTAAATATGGACAGGAAAATATAAATTATGAAAGAAATGACTCCTTTAGAAAAATACTATAATAAATTTAATGAAGAAAAGCGCCTTAATACAAGACACGGACAGATAGAGTTTATTACGTCCCTTAAGTATATTCATAAGTATCTTAAGGGAAAGGATAATGCCAGAATACTTGATATAGGTGCAGGCACAGGCAGATATTCCATAGAACTGGCAAAGGAAGGCTATGATGTAACTGCGGTTGAACTGGTACAGCATAATGCAGGAAGAATAAAACAAAAAGCTGAGAGAATGGGATTAGATGTAAAGGTTCATAGAGGAAATGCTATGAACCTTAAAAAATTTCAAAATGAATTTTTTGATATGGTACTTGTGTTTGGACCAATGTATCACTTAAGAAAGACTGAAGACAGAGTGAAGGCTCTTATGGAAGCAAAGAGAGTGCTAAAGCCTGACGGAGTTATATTGGTTGCATATATTATGAATGAATACAGTGTTATAAGTTATGCATTTAAGGAAAATCAGATAAACAGGTGTATAAAAGAAAAAAGACTTTCAAAGGATTTTCATACCCTGTCAACAGATGAAGATTTATATCATTTTGTAAGGCTTGAGGATATGGAAGAATTTAACAGACAGGCAGGATTGCAAAGAATACAGGTTATAGCTGCCGATGGCGCGGCAAACTATATAAGACCTGTTTTGAATGCATTGGATGAAGAAGGCTTTAAGCATTTTACAGAGTATCATCTGGCAACATGTGAAAGAATGGACTTAATGGGAGCTTCAGGGCATACTGTTGATATATTAAAAAAGCAGGAGTAAAAATAAATGAGTGGAATAAAAAGCATTAAGGATAAAGATATAAAAGACAATAAAGCAAAGGGCAGCAGACAAAATAATTCTGCAAAAAAATTTACTTTAAAGAAAAAAAAGGAACTGGCAGTAGAAATAATAAAAAGACTAAAAGCAGAATATCCTGCAAGTGAGTGTACCCTGAATTATGATGATGCATGGAAACTTTTAGTAAGCGTCAGACTAGCTGCACAGTGTACTGATGCAAGGGTAAATGTGGTAGTGCAGGATTTATATAAGATATATCCTACTATAGAATCACTGGCTTTGGCTTCGCCTGAGGATATAGAAAAAATAGTAAGACCCTGCGGACTTGGCAACAGCAAGGCAAGAGATATTAATAAATGTATGAAGATGCTGATGGAGGAATATGGAGGCAGAGTTCCGGATACTATGGAAGAATTATTAAAGCTTCCCGGTGTAGGACGAAAAAGTGCAAATCTTGTGCTTGGTGATGTATTTGAAAAACCTGCCATAGTCACGGATACACACTGCATAAGATTATCAAATAGGCTGGGGCTTGTAGATAATATAAAAGAGCCGGGTAAAGTGGAAAAGGAGCTTTGGAACATAATACCCCCCGAGGAAGGAAGTGGACTTTGCCACAGATTCGTAGACCATGGCAGGGAGGTATGCACTGCAAGGACAAAACCGTACTGTGACAGATGCTGTTTAAGTGATATTTGTCCTAAAAACGGTGTTTAACATAAAAAAAGAAGGAGAGGTATTTAAAATGAGGACAAATAAAATCCTTTATGGTGTAGCATATTATGATGAATATATGCCTTATGAAAGACTGGATAAGGATGTAGAGATGATGAAGCGTGCGGGCATAAATGTAGTGCGTATAGGAGAATCTACATGGAGTACAATGGAGCCGTCAGATGGAGAATTTGATTTTTATCATATAGACAGAGTACTAAAGGCTATGGGTGATGCCGGTATAAGCGTTATTATAGGTACGCCAACATATGCTGTTCCTGCATGGATGGTAAAAAAATATCCGGACATTATGGTTACCACAAGAGAAGGAAGGAAAGTCTATGGTGCCAGACAGATAATGGACATAACAAACAAAGACTATCTAAGATATTGTGAGCGTGTTATAAGAAAGCTTATGGAGCATGTGTCTAATCATCCTGCAGTTATAGGCTATCAGATAGATAATGAGACTAAGCATTATGGAACCTCAGGAGCAAATGTACAGGCGGAGTTTGTAGAACATCTTAAGAAAAAGTTTGATGGTGACGTTGAAAAAATGAATGAGACTTATGGTTTTAATTATTGGAGCAATGCCATACATGACTGGGCTGATTTTCCTGATGTGAACGGCACCATAAACGGAAGTCTTGGAGCAGAGTTTGAGACCTTTCAGAGAGGCCTTGTGACAGCGTTTTTGTCATGGCAGGCTGACATTGTGAGGGAATATAAGAAAGAAAATCAGTTTATTACACACAATTTTGACTTTGGCTGGAAGGGAGGCTCCTATGGTGTACAGCCTGATGTAAATCATTATAATGTATCCAAATGCTTAGATATAGCAGGCTGCGACATTTATCATCCGTCACAGTCAAATCTTACAGGTGCAGAGGTGGCTTTTTGCGGTGACCTGACAAGAAGCCTTAAGAGTGACAATTATCTTGTATTAGAAACTCAGGCACAGGGTTTTGTGGACTGGGTACCATACGACGGACAGCTTAGGGAACTTGCATTTTCTCATCTGGCAAGCGGTGCGGATATGGTAGAATACTGGCACTGGCATTCGCTTCACAATTCTTTTGAGACATACTGGAAGGGTGTATTAAGCCATGATATGACAGAAAATAAAGTGTATAATGAACTGTCCACAGTAGGAAATGATTTAAACCGTATAGGGGATCATCTTGTACATTTGAAGAAAAATAATCAGATTGCATTCATGGTAAGTAATGAATCTCTTACAGCACTTAACTGGTTTAAGTCAGGAGGAAACGTGGAATATAACGATGTAGTCAGATGGCTGTATGATGCCTTGTATGAGATGAATTATGAATGTGATTTTATATTTCCTGATGAGCAAAATTTGTCACGTTATAAGGCTATTATTCTTCCTGCATTTTACAGCGGACCGGAAAAAACACTTGTAAACTTAAAAGAATATGTAAGAAACGGAGGTACTCTCATAGGTACATTTAAATCATGCTTTACAGATGAAAATGTAAAGGTTTATAGTGATTCGCAGCCGCATATCTTAAATGAATGTTTTGGTACGATATATGATGAGTTTACAACTGCAAAGGATGTATATCTTACAGGCTATGGCTTTACAAACAAGGCAAAAGCAATGGCATTTTTGAAGGCAGAGGGCTTTATGGAATGTTTAAGACCATATGGCGGACAGGCAATACTCAGATACGAACATGAAAACTGGGGACAATATGCAGCAGCAGTGAAAAATGACTATGGTATGGGACATGCATATTATTTTGGATGTATGTTTGACAAAAGCACTCTTAAGCTTATACTTAGAGAGGTAATGAATGTGGCAGGCATTATGCCGAACGACGGCTCAGACGGATTTCCTGTAATCGTTAGGAGGGGTGTTAATTCTTACGGTAAGAATGTGGCTTATATATTTAACTATTCCGGAAAGGAACAGACTGCAAGATGTCCTTTTATGCAGGCGAGGGAGCTTATAAGCGGATATATGGGACAACTTGGAAACACTATAAAGCTGCCTAAATGGGGATTTGTGATTTTAGAGGAAGTTTAATTTGACATAAATATACAGACGTGATAATCTTTTAAGTACTTAAAAGCATTTATTAGATTAAGGAGGAGATAAATATGATATGTAATAACTGCGGAAGTAATTATGATGACAGCAATAATTTCTGCCCTCACTGCGGAGCACCAAACACCGGAAACAGCCGGCAGGACAGTTATAATCAGGGAAATTATAATCAAAATTATAATCAGAACTACAATCAAAACTACAATCAGAACGGATATAATTATGGTTCTCCACAGCAGAACTGGAACAACACCTATGGGGGAGGCTATGGTCCAAATATACAAAAGAGGGATATATTAGTCAGCGTACTCCTTACTATTATAACCTGCGGTATTTATGGCATATTCTGGTTCATAAACATTGTAGACGACTTAAATTATACCAGCGGACATACTGAAGAACCTTCAGGCGTACTTGTATTTGTATATTCTCTTATAACCTGTGGAATTTATACATTTTACTGGATGTACAAAGCAGGAGACAAGGTAAATGATATGAAGTACAGAAACGGTATGATGACAGACAGCTCAAACGGCATTTTATATCTCATATGCTGCTTCCTTGGCGGAGGCATAGTGGCATACTGTCTCATACAAAGCGAATTAAACAAGGTAGCAAGATAAAGCTGTATATAACAAAGTAGAAATGAGAATTTTTATGAAAAAGAAAAATCTTATCAAAATCATTTCATTTATAATAGTCAGTGGTATTATACTTCTGGTATTTTACCACTGTCCTTTTTTATATTTTTTCGGAATCCCATGTCCCGGCTGCGGCATGACAAGAGCATTAATTTCAGCAGCAAAACTTGATTTTAATGCAGCATTTTATTATCATCCGTTATTTTTCCTGGTCATATTAGCAGCCATATATATTGCATTAAAGCTTTCAGGAAAAATAAAAATTTCAAAGAAAACAGAAAACAGGCTGATTATGGTTGTATGCATATTATTTATAGCAGTATATTTTATAAGACTTTTTGCAGGCTCAGAGGTAGTGAAGACAGATTTTGAAAATTCTGTTTTATACAAAATCAAAATAATTGTACAACAACCTAAAATGTGCTAAAATAATTAAAACAAAATCCAAACTGAGAGGATAAATCTTATGGCAAAGCAGAAGGAAATAAAAACAAACGCAATGCGAATATTAGAGAGTATGAACATACCCTTTAAGCATTACACATATGAGTGCAAAGAGTTTACAGACGGTATGCAGACGGCAGATTTACTGGGACTTCCCTATGAAAAAGTATACAAGACATTAGTTACTGCAGGTGATGATAAAAATTATTATGTATTTGTCATACCTATAGCAGAGGAGCTTGATATGAAAAAAGCAGCAAAATCTGTAGGCAGAAAATCTGTTTCCATGATACATGTAAAAGATATTAATGCTGTGACAGGATATATACGTGGAGGCTGCACTGCCATAGGAATGAAAAAACAGTATGTTACACGAATAGAGGAAAGTGCACAGTTGTCAGATACTATTATAGTCAGCGGAGGAAGAATAGGCTCACAGATAGAGCTTAAACCTGATGATTTAGCAAAAGCCTGTGGAGGAGAATTTGCAGATATTATAGTATAAGAAATCAGAGGTAAGAGATAAAATGAGACGGGAAGGTACACTTGAGGAAATTTCAGACGGTAAATTATATACATCAAACGATATGGTAAAGGCAGGCTGCAATGACTGTGCAGGCTGTTCCTCATGCTGCCGCAGCGTGGGAAACACCATAATACTTGATCCATATGATATATACAATCTCACCATAAATTTAAAGCTTTCATTTATGGAGCTTTTGAATGGAAAAATAGAGTTAAATATGGTTGATGGCGTAATACTTCCAAATATAGCCATGACAAAAGCTACAGGCGGCTGCGGATTTCTTGACGAAAACGAAAGATGCAGCATACACACATTCAGACCGGGCTTCTGCAGGCTGTACCCTTTAGGAAGATATTATGAGAATGACAGTTTTAAGTACATTCTTCTTAAAGATGAATGTAAAAAAGAAAACAGAACAAAAGTTAAAATAAAAACATTTCTTGGTGTGGAAAACCTTAAAGCATATGAGGAATATGTCACAGACTGGCATTATTACATTAAAAAAATAGGACAAAGTGTAACAGAAAGTATGGCACAGGGAAGGGAAACTGAGGCAAAAGCCCTGTCAATGAATGTTTTACAGACATTTTTTATAACGCCTTATACTGAAGGGGATTTTTATGAGCAGTATTATGCAAGAAAATAATAATCAAAATAATTTTTTACGGGGCATAAAAGCAGGAATCCCTATCGGTCTGGGCTATCTGTCGGTATCTTTTACATTTGGCATAATGGCAGTTTCATATGGCTTTAAGTGGTGGCAGGCAGTCCTTATTTCCATGACAAACCTTACAAGTGCAGGACAGTTTGCAGGTATAGGAATAATGCTTGTTCCGGGACAGTATATGGAAATGCTTTTAACACAGCTTACAATTAATATAAGATATTCTTTTATGTCCATATCATTGTCCCAAAAAACGGACAGTAAATTTAAAGGAGTATACAGGTGGCTGTTAGGCTTTGTAATGACAGATGAAATTTTTGCTGTAGGCTATACAGAAAAAGTGGTGACAAGATCATTTTTTGCAGGACTTGCAGTTATACCATTTTTAGGATGGACTATTGGTACAATGGCAGGGGCACTTCTTGGCAATATTCTTCCACCGCAGTTAATAAGTGCCTTTGGGCTTGCCATATATGGAATGTTTATAGCCATAGTAATACCTGAAATGAAAAAGGCAAGGGCAGTGGTGTATGTAGTAATAATATCAATGATAATAAGCAGTATGTTTTATTATCTGCCTGTTTTAAAAAACGTGGGCAGCGGACTGGCAATCAGCATATGCGCTATTTTGGCAGCATTAGTTGGAGCTATAGCATTTCCGGTAGAAAAGGATGAATAATTTAATGGAATTAAAAGATTTTTTTATATATCTTGCAATAATGGCAGGTTCAACATACCTTATCAGGGCCATACCATTTGCAGCAGTTAAAAATAAAATAGAAAACAAATATATAAGCTCATTTTTATATTATATACCTTATACAGTGCTTGCAGCCATGACATTTCCTGCTGTACTGTATGCCACAGACTATATTGTCTCAGGTATGGCAGGCTTTATAGTGGCAGTTTTTTGTGCATACAGGGGGTTTAGCCTTACAAAAGTAGCAGTGATTGCATGTGTGTCGGTATATCTGACAGAGCTTATAATTTCACATATTATGTGAAAATTTACCAGACAAAACAGGATTAGATTTGTCAGAATAATTTTTGACAAGAACCAATATGACAAATATTATATTTAATATAAAAAACGAGGATTCGGATTTATGAATTGTATTACTAATGAATGATTTTGCTATCCTGAACGGATATAAAAATACACTGTTGTAAAAAAACGCACAGACCTTTTACAGGTCGGAAAGGAGTACAGCTTGATAAAATTACAGATAGGATGTCTGCTTGTTATTTTATTTATTGCAACCATA
>CAMENQ010000046.1 GCA_945928585.1 uncultured Roseburia sp.
AGAAAAGTAATTGTTGCATTTGGGAACATTTCTTTCATTGTTTTATCGTATTTGATTAGGTTTACATGTAAAACAATGTTAATGTTATCATTCTTTTTAAAGACATAATCCTTTCTTCCTATCATAACCTTACTTGATGTATATCCCAGACTTATGGTTTCAACTTCATCCGCAAGATTTGTATAACTGCTTAACAATAAGGGTGCTATAATATCTCCCATATCCTTACCAAAAAAATCTGCACCTCTCATTCCATCAGGCATAATGGAATACTCAAACTTAAGACCTGATTTTTTTGATATCATTTCCATAATTTCATATGTTATGCCTGAAAAGCTGTCTGTTTCCTTATCATATCTGCTCAGGATATTTCTATCTCCATACAATGCAACTCGTATTTTCTTGCCACTGTCTATATATTTCTGCTCTTCTTCCGTAAATTCTACACCACTGTCATCATTTGCTTCATAGTACTCAGTGGCAGACACCGTCATTTTCTGCCGTAATCCTGCCATTATAAATGTCACAAGCACTGTCGCAGTAAATATGCCTGCTGCTCTTTTTATTATATTTTTAAATCTTTTTTCACGTCCTAAATCCATATTCACATTTTCCCTTTCGTACACCCGCTTATTACTGTTTTTCCTTATCAAAACACTATTTATATAATACATCAAAATGTTATGAAAATCAAGGTGTACAGTTTCCTCTTTTTCTCCCCTTTCTGCTCCGTAACAGTCAGTTTCAGTTATATGTCTGCAGCTGTCAGAATGGCTTCTGTGGCGACGGCAGGGGAGGGTGGTTGTATATTTTGTGTGTAAGCATTGAGGAGGCAATTAGAAATTTATTGATGTGCTGAAGTTATCTTCTTAGCAGAGGCCGTCTGTCTGAGGAAGTGGCTGAGAATTCAGACACTTCCGAGTTACGGCCGCCGCTTAGAAGATAGCTGCAACACATTAATAAAATTTCTTATTGCCTCCGAAGCTTACACACAAAATATACAACCACCCTCGCCTGCCGTCACCACAGAAGTCACTCTGACAGCTGCAGACATATAACTGAAACTGACTATTACTCCTTCAAAAATTCCACCATATTTTTTCTGTACCATTTTGGTATGAGATTATTCTGGCACTTTTCATTTTTTCTTTCTTTTATGTATAAGGCTTCATAAAAGGTTCTCCACATCTGACTGTAATCATCTGCTTTTTCGTATATTGTTTCCAGATACTCGCCATTAAGATTATTGTCTGACACTATAATCCACTGCTCATATTTTTTGTGGATGGCTGCTTTTTTTCTTTTTTTATCGTATATAATCCAGTTTTCGTTAGGATATCTTTCATCAAAATGGTCTCCTATTAAGGGGATGACATCACATTTTGGTGATATGACTCCATAGAGTGTGCCGTCTATATCCTTAAATCTTAAAAATCCTTTAAATAAATGTGCTTCGTTATTTGTTTTTCTTGACAGTTCCATAATGCATATGACGTATCTGTCTCCCAGCATCTGCAATACTTTCTTTCCTGTTTTAAAGCCTCTGACTAAAAATCCAAAAACCATCGTCGCCCTGTCGGGTGAATAATGGCACAGTGCTCCTATAACAAACATATACGCCTCTTCTCCAAGCTTTTTTCTGATAGATGTCGCGGTTTTAAATGATTTTTCATAGTCTGTTTCTATACATATGTATTCTGTAAAAAGTTCTTCATTATAGTCGGGCTCTGTACATATATGTATATTATCCCTGTAATGCTCCCCTTTTTTTCCGTATCTTTGGTTTCTGATAACGAATCCGTCAAATATGGCTGTAAATATGCCATCTATGGTTCCATCACATACTAATACTATCTTATTATCCATCTTTCCCTATGCTCCTAATCAAACAGGCTCATCTGTGTATATGTTATCTGTTCTCCTGCTGCCATCATTCTGTCAGGTCTTTCGTTATATATGAGATGATGGGTGATATAGTTTTCTTCAAGTTTGGTATCGTACATCATTTTTCCCTGACATGTAATAAAATATAATGCTCTTTTTAATACTACTCCCATTCTTTTTATGTCATTAAAATCAAGTTTACTGTGGCGTCTTGATGCAATAATGCGTCTTGCGCTCTTTACTCCTATACCCGGTACCCTCAGCAGCGTATAGTAATCTGCTTTGTTTATTTCTACCGGAAAAAGTCCCAAATGACGCACTGCCCAGTCGCATTTAGGGTCGATTTCCTTATTAAAATAAGGTCTGTCCTCCGTCAGAAGCTCCCCTGCCTTAAATCCATAATATCTTAAGAGCCAGTCTGCCTGGTACAGTCTGTGTTCTCTAAGCAGTTCAGGGCCATTCTCCGTAGAGGGCAGTGATGTGTCATTATTTACATTTATGAAGGCAGAATAAAATACTCTCTTTAAATCATAATTGTCATAAAGTGCCTCGGATACATTTATAATATGGTAATCTGTTTCGTCTGTAGCTCCTATAATCATCTGCGTGCTTTGTCCTGCCGGGACAAAATATCTGTTTTTTGTTCCCACATAGTTACTTACAGGTTTATTTGTTTCCGTTTCATGCATCAATTCTGATGATTCTGATTCTGCGACTATCTGACTCTTCTTGAGTTCTGTCCCATATCCCGCCTTAGTTATGTTATCCATAAGCATATTTCTGCTGTCCTCCAGATAACTGCTGTCACTTATATACAACGGTGTCTTTTTTCCATAAACGCCATTCATATATCTGTTATTTTTTATGCCTATCTGTATCTCTTTCATCGGTGTAAGTATGCTTTTTCTGCTTTTGTGGGGAGCAAGCTTTTTAAGACTCTCACCTGTAGGAAGTTCCATATTTATGCTCATACGGTCTGTAAGATATCCCAGCTGCTCTATAAGTACACTGTCTGCTCCCGGTATAGCCTTTGCATGAATATATCCGTTGAAATGATACTCCCTTCTTAGCTTATAAATCGTTTCATATAATAATTCTACAGTATAATTTGGACTTTTTAGTATACCGGAGCTAAAAAATAATCCTTCTATATAATTTCTTCTGTAAAACTCTATGGTAAGCCTGCATACCTCATCAGGCGTAAAAGTGGCCCGCGGTACATCATTTGATGATCTGTTTATGCAGTATTTACAATCAAATATACATTCATTTGTAAATAATATCTTTAAAAGAGAAATGCATCTTCCGTCAGGTGTGAAAGTATGGCATATACCACAGCTTTGTGCGCTTCCCATAGATTTTCCATTACCCTTTCTGTCTACTCCGCTGGAGGTACACGCTACGTCGTACTTTGCCGCATCTCCAAGTATCCTAAGCTTTTCCTCCACACTTATGTCTCCGGCTAACACTGCCCCCTTAAACCTCCTGTCAGTATGTGCGTCTGCATATATATCTGAAGATGTGCCTTCACTGCCTGTGGATACTGCATTTGCCATATCTGAATCATATCCCTTTATAATATCTGCCATATATTCACCCCATTTTTTAACTTTTATTTTAGAACTTATGTTCTGTTTTTATTATAATACTACAGAACTTGTGTTCTGTAAAGAGGAAATTTTTACTTACAGAGTTTATAAATCCTTTATTTCAAAAACACAATTTGGTCACATTTTTTATTTATTATATAAACATCAAAAGCGATAAGCTATTGATAATAAATTTTTTCATATTTTCATAACTCCCCCTTTGACCCACCGGCTGCAACCGGTGGGTTAAACTTTTTTATTTTTCTGTTATTAAAAAGACTGCTGTTTTTACAATATCATATTGCAAAAACAACAGTCTCTTTATTATATTATTATCATCAAAATATGCCTTAATATTTGATTACTGCTTATCTGATGATGTATGTGAGTCACCGGTTTTTTCTGTTTCCGTTTCGTCTTCATCAAAGTCATAATCATCGAAATCAAAGTCATCAAAGTCATAGTCGTCATAATCATAGTCACCAAAGTCATAATCATCAAAGTCATAGTCATCTGTGCCTAAATCAAAATCATCTTCAAAGTTTTCATACTCATCTGAAATCTCTCCATATGCACTGTCAAGACCTTCCTGAAAACCCTTCTTAAATTCTTCTATGATAGGTTTTGCATCTTCATCTGAAATAACATCAGTTGGAGCAGAAATCTTTATTGAATCATCCTTCTTGGCTGTATTTTCAAAGCTGAATGCCATTCTGTTTGAGCTGTCTGAAACGCCGACAGCTATACCTGTCTTAAATGTATCATCAACGTATGAAGCTGTTAAAGTTATTGAGAAATCAAAATCCTCCATGAGCGATGCTATATCATATGCGCCGAAAAGCGATGCCATCTGTTTCAAATCCGAACCACTCACAGTTTCATCTCCTGTTATTGCATTAATTTTTTCTGCAATAGCCCCACTGTTTGACTCAACTTCTTTTAATACCCCTGATATAATATCATTTATATTTTTTTTGCTGATTGTCATCTTGTATGTATCGCCGTCATTTGAAAAACAGCTGTCTGAATTTTTCATTCCCTTTACAATAAGATCAGCAAAATAGCTTACAGTTTCCTTTAATTTTTTATATTCATCATTGTCATTAAGTCCTGAAAGCATATCCTGAAACGAATCAGCATTAAATGATATTCCTGCGTCTTCAAGTTCATCTCCATATGTTTCCTCAACCATCTCCAAAAGTTCCTTTAAAGTCTCCTCTGACACTTTAAGATAATTCCCTTCCGGAAGCTCGGCTCCAAGATTAATAGATGAATCACTGTCTAAGTCAGCTGTTTCTGAAATAATCTTTTCAATTCCGTCTGCCATAGTGCGAAGGCCAATATAAACATCTCCGTCAACTGTCACATAATCAAGTATATCTGTAGCTGTCTTTCCTCCAAGGCTTATACCTATGTTTAAATCTGATGCATTATTTTTTGTGTCAACCTTACCTTCCCATGTACCGGAAAATGCAATTCCGTTATTTCCGCCAAGAACCTCCAAGAACTGCTCTCCACCGGCGGATTCTATATCATCTCCCGACATAGACATACTGAAACTGCCGCTTAATGTGTATTTTTCCATAGATGCTGCTTTCTCATATGCTTCGCTGATGGAAGAGGCTGCATTTCCATCTGATTTTTCATCATCATTGCTTCCGCATCCTGCAAGAGCTGTAACCGACAAGACAGCTGTCATGGCAAGTGCTGCTAATTTTCTAAACTTCATTCCTTTTCCTCCATTTCTTTATGCAGATAATTATCTGCATACTGTGAATTAATATTCTACATTCATAATGAAATCACAATTTTTTATGTTAGTCAATAAAAATTCTATTAATTATTGTATTTTTTATGCTTTATTGGTAAACTAAGAGAAGATTACACAAAACGGAGGATTAAAATGGGTAAAAAAGCTACAAAAGCCGCTGACAGCATGTATTGTCAGGCAAGATACGAGGCTTGTGAAAACAACAGTGATTTTGAAAGCAGGGAAAAAGCATCGGAGATACTTGGAATCGACCGCACAAGACTTGCACGGATAGAGCTTGGAAAAATAACTCCTTATCCGGAGGAGGTTCTTTCCATGTCTGAATCATACAACTGTCCGGAGCTTTGTAACTCCTACTGTGCCAAGGAATGTCCTATCGGAAGGACTACCGTAAACGAAGTAGTTATTGATGACTTTGACAGACTTGCCCTTAAGGTTTTAGGCTCCCTTAAGGACATAGACGATATCAGAACTTCCCTTATTGCCATATCTGAGGACGGCGTAATAGACGAAACAGAATGGGATGAATTTAACGCCATACTTGACTCTCTTGATAAAATTTCCACCAATGCAGCCGCATTGCAGATATGGGCAAAGAAAAACATTAAAATGCTTCGGAAAAAGGAGGAATAAAGCTTTCCTTTGCCGTATCTCCCTCCTGTATAAAGGCATTTTTTACCCCCAGTTCCAATGCATAATCAATAAGCCTGTTATACTCCCGTTTTGTTACCTTTCTGTTTAGCTCAGGATAATCAGCAAGCGTTGAAACAGGTGTATACTGATTCATAAGACTTATAAAAATGGTGTCTCCATATTTACCAAAAAGATATTTTACTACAGCCTTTGCCTCATTTACGTGCCCCGGCAGAAGCAGATGTCTTACTATAACTCCCCTTTTCATTATGCCATTTTCATCAAACTGACATTTTCCCGTTTTATTTACCATTGCGTCTACGGCTTTCTTCGCCACCTCAGGATAATCCTTTGCCCTTGAATACTTAAATGAGGTCTCATTCTCCATATATTTAAAATCCACCAGATAAATATCTATTATATTGCTTATTTCTTCAATGGTTTCAGCCAGTTCATATCCGCTGCTGTTATAAACCACAGGAATCCTGAGTCCATTACTTTTTGCCTTTAATACAGCTTCTCTTATGTCATAAATATAATGAGTCGGAGTTACAAGATTTATATTGTTTGCTCCCTTTTCCTGCAGCATAAGGCAAAGTTCTGACAGCTTATCCGGTGTAATGCTTTTTCCTGCCATTCCTCTGCTTATCTCATAATTCTGACAATATACGCATCTTAAATTGCAGCCTGAAAAGAATATGGTTCCTGAGCCTTCCTTACCTGATATGCATGGCTCCTCCCACATATGAAGCGCTGCTCTTGCCACATATATGCCTTCTCCTGTTACACTGCATATTCCCTTTTCATTTTTCTTTCTGTCCACACTGCATTTTCTTGGACATATGTTACATACACTCATATTTCTAATTTCTCTTAAAAAAATCCTCTATATCATTAAACATCTTATTTACATTAGTTTTATCAAACAGCTTTGCATCCGCATGGTCGCAGTCCTTATTCAGATACAGCCTGCATTTTTCCTCTCCCGCAAGTGTCTTTATTACATTGTACAGATATACTGACTGCTCATAAGAAACCACTCCGTCCATCATGCCATGCTGTAATATGGTATACGGAGCATTTTCCGTAACATGACAGCCGGGATTTGATAATATGATATTCTCCATAACGTCCGACAAATTGTCCGTCCCAAAAAAATTTTTATAAATCCAGTTATCAAGCTGCTTTCCAATAAAGAAGCTGTGACATCCATACCAAAGTATCAGCATATTTACGGAGCTGTCAGCACATCCTGATTCTTTGCACAGATATCCCGTATCGTGGCTTAATGCTGCAAGTGCCGCAAGATGTGCTCCTGCCGAGCCTCCCCAGAGGACGATTTTATCAGGATTTATGCAAAGCTCCTCTGCATGATTCTTTATATGTGATATTGCCTTTTTTATTTCTATTACAGGCTGCGGATATACTGCCTTTGGCGCAAGTGTATATCCAAGTGAAATACAGGCAAAACCTCTTTTTGTTCCTTCAAGAAAAGGCTCAAATTCTATAGAGCTTTTCTGTCCAAAAAACCATGCTCCGCCGTGAACCTCTATAAATACAGGATAGGATTTTGTGCTTTTACTTACATCATTACAAGTTTCATCATCAGGATAATATATATCAAACACGGCGTCCGGGCTTTCATCATACTTTATATTTTCAATATAATTTTTAGGATACTGCTCTTCATTTAACTTTGTTCTCATGTGAGGTATCATATCCTCTGCCGTATGTATACTTTTGTCATTTAATCTTTCTGCCGTATCTGAAACTGCCTGTTTTATTAATTCCTTCACATTAATTTCACTCATATTCTCACTTCTTTCAATCCCTAATCTGCGTGTTTTATATCAATTATTACATATTCTGCCGGTGAGCTTGTCTTAACACTGTAGCCCCAGCCTGCAAAGCCTGATGTAATAAGTGCCTGTGTATCCTTAATCCTTGTATAGCCATATACTGCATCATCAAACTTTAAAAACTTAAAAGCAATATTTAACGGCCACATCTGACCTGCGTGAGTATGTCCGGACAGTAACAAATCCGTACCTGCATCACTGTTTTCCTCATATTCCTTTGGCTGATGGTCTAAAACTATAATAAACTTATCCTTATCCGTGTCTTTTATAAGTTCTCCGATAGACGTCCTTTCTCCTGTTTTGTCTGATGACACATAATAAGAAGCATCCTCTCTTCCCACCAGAACAATCTCATCACCTGCAGCTGCTTTTTCATCCTGAAGTATGGTTATTCCAAAACCCTCGATGGTATTTTTAAGTTCTTCCTCTGAATATGCCCTGCTGTTTCTGTAAAGCTGTCTGTCATGATTTCCGTATACATAATATACTCCATATGTACTTTGTATTTCCGAAAAAGCTTTAAACACCTGTATCATATCTTCCTTTGAGGTATTGTCGTCAACTATGTCTCCACATAAAAACACCATATCAACATTTTGTTCATTTATGTCATTACATTTTTCCTTCAGTTCCTGTAAATCCACCGATACGCCAAAATGAACATCTGCAATAAGTGCGGCTCTGTATCCTTCGTCTCTTATATTCTTATCAGTATATATAGTATAATCAGTCTGAGTTATGTGCATTATATTGTAATGTCCGTATGCAAATATAACCGCCGTAACCGTAAATACTATTATGCCGCTTCCATATATTTTCTTCCATACATTAAAATCTTTATATTTTTCTCCTGCAAACTTCTTTATAAGAAAGTTAATAAACATAATTACCATAGACAGCACTATAATATGGAAAATTATCATGGCTGGCAGACTGAATATATTTATGCATAAAGCCGTACATATTACTGATATTATGGTAATAATTGTTTTTAAAAGTTTTTTATCTGTATGTGCATTTATTGCTTCAAATATCCTTCTTATAAAGTAATACAGATATATGCCAATTCCTGTCAAAGCAGCTACTGCTGCCAGACCTGCAAATATTAATCCTATGTTCATAAAATTCTCCATTTCCAAGTGCTTTGCGCAACGGGGGCATATTATCATATCTACTTTGTGGCGCTCCGTCACAAACTTCCGTGTGAAAAACGAACTATCGGGTTCATTTTTCACACTAACCTCTCTTTTTATCCTAACGCTACATCAAGTATCATCATCACCACAAAACCTGCTGCAAATCCAATGGTAGTTATATCATCCTTTTTTCCTCCCGATGATTCCGGAAGAAGTTCCTCTACTACAACATAAAGCATGGCTCCTGCCGCAAATGAAAGAAGATACGGCAAAACCGGTTTTAAAAATGATGTAAGAAAAATCGTAACTGCCGCTGCTACAGGCTCAACTATTCCTGACAGCGTACCATATAAAAATCCCTTTTTTCTGCTGTGCCCTGCTGATTTTAACGGCATTGATATAATAGCTCCCTCCGGAAAATTCTGGACTGCTATACCTATGGTCAGGGCGAACGCTGATGCCAGTGTAATACTGCTGTCTCCTGAAAGCATTCCTGCAAAAACCACTCCTACCGCCATACCTTCCGGTATATTATGCAACGTAACAGCTAGTGTAAGAAGGGTTGTTTTTTTTAGATTATGTCCTGCACTTTTTGAACCTTCCGGCTGGTCACTTCCTGCATGAAGATGCGGGATAAGCCTATCCATCCCAAGCAAAAACAGTATTCCCAGTGCAATACCTGCCGCTGCCGGAACAAAGGCCAGTCTGCCCATATTCTCAGACATTTCTATTGACGGAATAATAAGTGACCACACAGCTGCAGCCACCATCACTCCGGATGCAAAACCGAGAAGCACCTTTTCAAGTGTTTCGTTCAGCTTATCCTTTAATAAAAATACACATGCTGCTCCTAATGTAGTTCCTATAAATGGTATCATCAAACCAATAAAAACTGTCATATCTTCACCCCTTCTGATACTATATCAGTAATTAATATATAATATATTCCATAACTTTTCTTTTGATAATATTTTTATGTTTTAACACCTACTTATGTTTTACAAAATTATTTCTCTATATGATTAGTGTGTCAAAAGGGGTTGCAAAAAATACTTGTGCAAATTCTACAAAAAACTCCGTATAACAAAGAGGTTCAAGCGGTTGTTTATTCCTAATTTATTGTGCAATTTCATAATGAATATTTTGAAAATGACCTTTTGACACCTTAATCTCAATAGGAAATTCCTAAAGCAACAGCGTGAAATTAAGAAACCAAAAATTCGCGAATGCGAATTTATAAGTCTCGCTGCCGAGCGAGACTTTTTTATGAATTTATATTTTTTCTATGTATAATATAAAGCGGAACAGCAACAAATATCATACCGCCCACTATATTTCCAAGTGTAACCGGAATGGCGCTGTCTATAAAGAAACTGCCCCAGTTTAGATTACCAAGCTGCTCTGTAGTATATCCGTACTGTTCCATGGCTGCCATTTTGTAAACGTCATTATTTAATGCAAAAATACCTGCAGGAATATAGTACATATTTGCCACGCAATGCTCATATCCGCTTACTACAAACGCCATAATAGGGAAAAATATAGCCCACACCTTTCCTGCTATATCCTTTGCTGCCGATGCCATAAGCACTGCCGCACATACAAATATATTACACATAATGCCTGATAAAAAAGCTGAAACAAATGACATAGATACCTTTCCCAATGCTACTTTTATGGTAAAGGCTCCTAAAAGACCTGATGTGTAATCAAGCTGTCCGCTTCCATATACCATACCTGCTACTGCCACTGCTCCCACAAAGTTAGCAAGCCATACTATAACAAGTACCTTAATCATAGTAAGGACATTATATTTTTTGTGAATACAGCCCATTATCATCATACAGTCGCCTGTAAATAACTCTCCGCCTATAAACACTATCATCATAAGTCCTACAGGGAATATGCATCCACCTATAACTCTTGCCACTCCCACGTTTCCGATGGCATGCATTGCCACGCTGCTTCCTGCGGCACCTCCTGCTATAAATATACCTGCAAAAATACCAAGTAATATCAAATTTCCAAGAGGCATTGATGCCTTTGCCTGTGCGGCATTAATATTGCCTTCCACTATCTGTTTTGGAAGCTTTATCATTAAATTTTCTTCTTTCATTTGTTTTTCCTTCTTTTATTATATTTCATCCATTTCCTGCTCATACTGCTTTATAAGATCTGTTGTCTCATAGTAATCACTTTTTAACTTTTCAATTAAATCTTCCGTGCCTGTTTTTTCACTGCCTGACTTAATCCCTCTGAGTTCATCACACAATATACTGCTGCTTTTTTCAAGTTTTGTAAAACCCAGATTCATGCTTACACCCTTAATCGTATGCGCAACTCTGAAT
>CAMENQ010000047.1 GCA_945928585.1 uncultured Roseburia sp.
TCCTAATATACTTCCTATTTCCCTTATCTGCATATTTTCAAAATACCTTAATATTATTATCATACGGTATTTTTCTTCCAAATTCATGACTGCTTTCAGTACAGTCTGTCTGTTTATATATTCTGTCAGAGTATCAGTACCATCTTCCTGTTCTAAATTTTCTAAGTCAATATCCCCTGCATACCTCTTGTTTTTTCTAAAAAGCTGATTTGCTTCATTTGCAATAATCTTAAATATCCATGCTTTTATGCTTGTTATATCCTTTAAACTTTTTGAAGAGTCTATAGCCTTTACCACAGACTCCTGTATAACATCCAGTGCATCCTCCCTGTTTTTTACATAAGAATATGCAAATCTGTACATTTCATTTTGATGCTCCTGTATAAAGGCAATTACACATTCTTTTTTATCATACATACTATATTACTACCTCTTTACGCCGGGAAATACTCTTACGCCGACAGCCTGTACCGGAATTTTAATTTTAATAGGTCATTTTTTTTAGGTAATCTGCCCATTTAAATAAATAATTCCTGCTTAAATGTATGCCGTCTGTACTTGCCTCCTCCGGCAGTGCTCCTGTATCATCCACTACTGCAACAGACACATCTACCCAGTTTACTCCTGTATTTTGAACCACTTCCTGTATATACGTGTTAAACAATGATATTTTTTCATTGTTGTAGATTTCATCTGTTCTGCCTGCTACCATAGGTATAATTGACTGTACATATATTTCAGCATTTGGAAAGTTTTGCTTTAAAGCTTCAATTATGGTGGTATAATACTGTTCAAACGATTCTTTATATGGCCATCCCAATTCGTTTATGCCAAACATCAGATATATCCTGTCATAATTTTTTTCCGAAACTGCTTCCAGCATGGTTCCCTTTTGTCCGTTGCTTAAAGTAAACAGCTTTTTTTCCATAACATCCTTTATGGTTATTCCAACAGAAGCATAAAAGTCTGCCTGACCTACTACAAGTTTTTCATCAAGTCCTGCCGTTCTTGAATCACCTAAAAAAGCTGCGTTTTCAAAGTTCACTCTTTCATCAAAGCTTATATCTCCATTTTCGTAGGTTTCATGTTCGTTTTTTTCTGCCGGCACGGATGTATCTTCTGTCCCGGTTTCATTTTTCGTTTCCATATCATTTCCCGTGGTTACTTCTTCCGTTTTATCTTCTGTTTCTGCTGATGACATTTCCCCTCCTGTCACATCATCTGCTTTTGTAGCTGCTACATCAGATTTTTTTGTAGCTGTTTCTCCCTTATCAAATATGCCGCATCCTGTCATCATCCCCACAATACCTGCTGCAATCGCTATTGTCATTATCTTTCTCTTACACATATACATCTCTTCCTTTATTTTTATTTACATATATATGATACATTTCTTCACAAAAAAGTTGTTACGTTTCTATTAATATTAAATTACTTTTGCATCAAGGTATGTATGTCTTTTGAACCATCGGCTGTGGTGGTAATTGTGGTGGCTGTGGTGGTGTGCAGATGGTTATATATTAATTGTGTAAACATTGAGGAGGATGCTGGAAATTTATTAATATGAAACTGTCAGCTCCCTAGCAGAGGTCAACTGTCTGAGGGAACGGCTGAAACTCAGCCGTTTCCGAGTTTTGACCGTCGCTTGGGAGGTGACAGTTTCATATTAATAAAATTTCCTGCTTCCTCCGAAGTTTACACAATTAATATATAACCGTCTGCGCACCACCACAGCCACCACAATTACCACCACAGCCGACGGTCCAAAAGACATTAAATTTAGTAAAAGAAGCAGAAGGACTTTGCCCCTGCTTCTTTATATTTTTTTATGTTTAATAAATATTTATTTTGCCTCAATATATCCAAGTGCCTTAAGAAGCTCTGCTGAAAGAATTGCTCCTCCTGCTGCACCACGAACAGTATTGTGTGATAATCCTACGAATTTATAATCGTATACTGTATCTTCCCTAAGTCTACCTACAGAAATACCCATTCCGTTTTCATAATTTACATCAAGATGCACCTGTGGTCTGTTATCCTCCTCAAGGTACTGGATAAACTGCTTTGGTGCGCTTGGAAGCTGTAATTCCTGTGGCTTTCCTGAGAATGTAACAAGCTTCTCTATAAGTTGCTCCTTAGTCGGCTTTTTCTTAAACTTTACAAATACTGCTGCCGTATGTCCGTCAAGGACAGGAACTCTTATACACTGTGTTGTAATAACAGGTCCTTCTGCTTTCTTTATAACACCGTCTTCTATTTTACCCCAAAGTCTTAAAGGCTCCTGTTCGCTCTTTTCTTCCTCACCGCCGATATATGGAATAATGTTCTCTACCATCTCCGGCCAGTCCTTAAATGTCTTTCCTGCTCCTGATATTGCCTGATATGTGGTAGCAACTACCTCTACAGGCTCAAATTCCTTCCATGCCGTAAGAACAGGTGCATAGCTTTGTATAGAGCAGTTTGGCTTTACTGCTACAAAGCCTTTCTTTGTACCAAGTCTTTCTCTCTGATACTTAATAACTTCATAATGCTCTGGATTTATTTCAGGCACTACCATAGGTACATCAGGTGTCCATCTGTGTGCGCTGTTATTTGAAACTACAGGAGTTTCTGTCTTTGCATATGCATCCTCTATGGCTTTGATTTCGTCCTTTGTCATATCTACTGCGCTAAATACGAAATCCACCTCTGACGCAACCTTCTCCACTTCATTTACATTCATAACAACAAGCTTCTTTACTGCTTCCGGCATAGGCTTTAACATTTTCCATCTGTCGCCTACTGCTTCCTCGTATGTTTTTCCTGCTGAACGTGGGCTGGCTGCTACTGCAACCACCTCAAACCAAGGATGATTTTCAAGGAGCGAAATAAATCTCTGACCTACCATACCTGTAGCACCTAATATACCAACTCTTAACTTCTTATCCATTTATTTTACCTCTTTCTCACTTATTTTCGTTTGTCCGTCCACTGCGAACATTTGTCTTTTTCAAACAAATTCTATAATACCATAGAAATATAAAATTGCAAGCACTTTTTATAAAAACTTCGACTTGACTTTTTATATATTTTTTTATATTATATTAATGTTGCTCCCATAGTTCAAAGGCAAAACAGATCACTCGTAATGATCAGTTATCGGTTCGATTCCGATTGGGAGCTTTTTTTATGCCCTTTTTCAATATCTCTTACTATTTCTAATATTCTATATACCATGGTATTAACCACCATTTCCTCTGTCATTCCATTTTCCCTGTTCATAGGTACAAAGCCTCCCGCCATAGAGTGGTGACCTCCACCCGTCCCAATTTTATCTAATGCTTCTATTATGATTTCCGCCGAATGAAGTTCTTTTACTGCACTTCTTACTGAAAGTCTTATGCCCTCATCACGTACGGAATATACTACGGAGAAATTCACTCCTGATATCTTTAATGTAAAATCTGATATAGCTGCAATAAGTGACTTTGAACAATTTTCCCCTGTATATGCAAAGCACACATTATCTATAATCTGTATGGAGCTTATTGCCTCTGCATATGTTTTCAAATCATCCATCTGAATCGTATTACTCTCAAGATAATTTATATTTGTCTTATCCGCTAATATATATAAGTTGTAAAACATATCCAAATCAAGTCTGCTTACACCTCTCGTAAGATTAGCTGTATCTGTTGTTATTCCATACAGAATAACCTCTGCTACATCATGTGGCATAGGTATGTTGTTATCATAAAAATATGATGCCACAATTGTTGCACATGAGCCTAAGTTTTCCCTGATATCTTCAAATTTATATGCAATCCTGTCAAAAATCATATGGTGGTCTACGCAGCCAATCAAAGTACCATTTAATAAATCTACATTTCCCGGTACATACTGTGTATCCACCAGTATAATCTGTGAGTCATTATTTAATTCATTTATTTCATCTATTTTTTTTATTTCTATATTAAAAAGTTTAAGCATTGTCTGAGTTGATACTCTGTCAATCTGCCCTCCATAACATATGGTACTGTCTATTCCCCTCTGCTTAAGAAGATACTGTAAGCCGAATCCGCTGCTTATGGCATCAGGGTCAGGAAAATTGTGTGTCTGTATATATATGTGCTTTGAAGTTATGCATTGTATCAGTTCATCCAACTTTGTCATCATGTTTTTCCTCTCATTATCATATCTGTTCTTCCTGATATGAGATTATCACATACTTTTTGAGTGGATTCTACCCCATAAAAGGGGGGTATTTATTCTACTTACCATTTTCTTTTTATACATCATTCTATTCCAATTAAATAATTTCAACCAATTCCCTTATCTAATGCTCCGGAGGAAATTCCTAAAGCAACAGCGTGAAATTAAGAAACCAAAAATTCGCGAATGCGAATTTATAAGTCTCGCTGTCTGGCGAGACTTTTCTATTTCCGTATAAGGCTGCTCCAGACAAGATTAAAATAATCCTTAAATTCCGGTGCATTTCTAGCATCTATAGGTGACTGGTTCACCGTGGTCAGTTTTATGTGGATTTCATCCTTTATATGCCCCGGATTTGGTGACATAATTATTATTTTATCACTTAATGCTATAGCCTCCGCAAGGTCATTTGTAACTAAAATACAGCCCTTATCATATGCTTTTATCATGCTTCGTATTCCATATCCCACCTCAAGCCTTGTAGCATAATCAAGCGCGTTAAATGGTTCGTCAAGTATAACAAGGTCAGGCTCCATTGCAAGTGATTTTATAAGTTCAGCCCTCTTTTCCATTCCGCTGTAGGGATACGGACTTCCTGCCTTTGAAAAGGCTGTCATTCCGTATGTTTCTGTTACTATATTGGAATCAGTATGGCAATTTCTCCATTCAAACAGATTATCCTTTTGGATAAGATAGCCTATATTTTGTATATTTCTCTTTATTTCACCGTTATCAGGCATCAATATACCTGAAATAACAGATAATAAAGTGGATTTTCCGCATCCGGACGGACCTATGATGGATACAAACTCTCCCTTATCAACAGACAGGGATATGTCATAGAGCACCTGATACTTTCCGCTGATGGTATGAAAGGAATAGCTTAGATTGGATACTTCTAACAACACTTTCACAAATCCTCCAGAAAAATCTTACTATAATTTAGTATATGCAGCCACCATATTTTTGACATAGCAGGACTTATTTCATTTTCTTTCTTCTCAGTTCCTCATACTCAGGAAATGTTATATAATCCTCATGCTCCCAGTCTACATTTGTTCTAAGAACCCTTGCTATAGAGCCTGCCATAAGACAATGCGAAGGATATGTGCCTTTTACTATAGAGCCTGCGCCTACCACACTATTGTCTCCTATATCGGTGTTATATATTATTTTGCTGTCCATTCCCAGCCATACGTGATTTCCTATGGTTACATGAACGTCATCCTTTATATTTATGTTTTCTTTTAAGTCAAGATCGAAGAGACTGTGGGCTCCTCCCGATAATATCTTTACATCCTTTGCCACAAGCAGGTCTTCACCTGCTATAAGCTTTGTTTTTTCCACAACGCAGATGTAAAGTCCATCGGTTACGGTCATTCCTTTTCCTATATTCATATAACCCTCAAAGTTGCTTATGAAATAATTGCCTGCAAGATAACTGTCCCCCTGAAATATACTTTCCGAATTTCTGAAAAACATATTTCCGTTTTTCATATACATATTTCTTCCAAATGATACCTTTGCATTTCCGATAAGCTTAATAATGCAGCCTTCCCCAAAGCCTGTATCTTTTCCAATAAAAAGCTTATTGTTGTATCCCTTAAGCTGTATACATACATTTTCAACAGCACCCTCAACAGTAATTTCATTACCACGGCAGTCGCTATAGTACCCTGATACGCAGTTTACTTCCGTATATGCGCCTATATATGTAAAATCAATATTTTCCTTTAAGCCTTTTTCCATGAAAGCTGCCATTATTTGTGAATCTCTGTAATTTAATGCTGCTATAATATAATTTTCTTTACATATAAGCTCATCACTGCCTTCTGCAATGCCTTCTATTTTTATATCATTTTCCAAAAGAAAAGAACTTAGCTCATCAAGCTGTGTATTATCCCATACATATACAGGTCTGCCGTTTATCTGTTTTTTCAAATCTTCTATTGAAACCCATTCCATCCAATTTTTCATATAAAAACGTACCATAATATTTTCTCCTTTCATGCTTTTCCCACTGTAATTTATGCCGGTTACAAAAGGGGCTTCGGTTAATATTGATTTTCGAAACCCCCTTTGTAAACCCGCATAACTATATTTTAGTGTCCTGCTGCCAGCTTATAGTACAGTCCCTTCTTTTCCATAAGCTCATCATGGCTTCCGTCCTCCTGTATACCCTTTTCGTCTATATAAAGTATACGGTCGGCATTTTGTATGGTAGAAAGTCTGTGGGCTATTACAAAGCTTGTTCTACCCTTAAGTACAGTGGAAAACATTTTCTGAATAAGCTTTTCCGTCTCTGTATCTATATTGCTTGTTGCCTCGTCAAGTATAATAACCTTTGGGTCTGAAAGAATAAGTCTCGCGAAGGATAAAAGCTGTTTTTCACCACCTGAAAGTTCCGTACCCTGACTTGAAATCTTAGTATTATAGCCGTCAGGCTTTTTCATAATGAAATCATGTGCAAATACGGTTTTTGCAGCTTTTATACATTCCTCATCTGTTGCATCAGGCTTTGAAAATCTGATATTGTCCATTATTGTGCCTCTGAAAAGAAATGTATCCTGCATCATTACACCTACATTGTCACGAAGTGAGCGCATGGACAAATCTCTTATGTCTACTCCGTCCAATGTAACTGAACCTTCCGTAATATCATAAAATCTGCTGATTAAGCTTACTATGGTAGTCTTTCCTGCACCTGTAGGTCCTACAAGCGCTATCATTTGTCCTGCCTTTACGTCTAAATTTACATGCTCGAGAATATTCTGTCCCTTTACATATGAGAATGTTACATCATCAAAGCGTATATTTCCTGAAACATTTTCTAAGGCTACGGCGTCTTTCTTTTCCGTTATTTCTGCCTCTGTGTCAAGGACCTCAAAAATACGCTCAACATTTGATGTGATATTTGCTATGGTCTGAAGTCTCTGACATATAATATTTAAAGCTCCGGAAAATCTCTGCATATATGTTGCAATATTTACTACAGCTCCAAGTGTAAGGGCTCCTCCAAGGTTATGTGTAATAATGTAAAATGCTGATACATATATAACTATTGTACAAAGTCCGTTTACTATGCCATGTGCAAGAGGGAAGAATAATTCTCTTACTCTTGTAGCCTTCATGTATTCCTTTTTGTACTTTTCAGAAAGCTCCACAAATATATCTGCATTCATATCCTCTCTGTTAAATGCCTTTATTACCTCAAGTCCGTTTATGTCCTCCACTACAAAGGCGGTTCTGTTGCTCTGCTTATTTCTTTCCTGAACCATACGCTTATGCAGTGCCTTTGATATAAACCACATTATAAATGCTACAGGAATGCTTACTAATATGGCACATAGTGCAATTCTTACATCCATAAAAATTATGCATACAATGGCTATAATCATAATAAATACATTCTGTACAATTCTGACCATATCATTTATGAAGAAATTTGCCACTTCGTTTGTATAGTTTGTTACTCTTATAAGTATTTTTCCCATTGGCCTTGAATCATAATAATTAAAGCTAAGCTCCATAAGTTTGTCAAACAGGTCTTTTCTCATTCTGCATATAATATCGTTTCCAAGCTTATTCGTCGTAATGTTTGTCACATACCCTGCCAGAACTGAGCCAAGACTTAACGCAAACCATATACTTAACAGAATAACTGACATTGACACAACGTTATCAGGAACTATGCCACCATCCGGCAGAATGTCATTTATTATCATTTTATTTATTGCCACAGGTATAAGCGACAGAAAGCTTGTTCCTATAAGCAGTAAAATAACCTTTATATATGTGGTCTTATAATCTTTTGCATAGGCGATGAGTCGTTTCAGCATAAATTTGTTAAACTTATTTTCAACTACTTCGTCTTCAAAGTATCTGTTTCTGTTACTCATTTATCAACGCCTCCTTATCCATCTGCTGCTTATATATGGCTGCATAGTGGCCGTCAAGTGCCATTAACTCACCAAAGGTACCTCTCTCTGCAACCTTTCCGTCCTCCATATATATAATCTCATCAAAGTCCTTTAAAGCCTTTGCCCTGTGTGTAGCCATTACTATTGACTTACCCTTAAAGAACTCCTCAAGATTTTTAAATATCTTGCTTTCAGTTTCCATATCAAGTGCGCTTGTGCAGTCATCAAGTACTATAACAGGTGCATCCTTTAAAAGTGCTCTTGCTATAGCCACCCTCTGCTTTTGTCCTCCTGAAAGTCCAAAGCCCTTTTCTCCTATGACTGTATTATAGCCGTCTGTGAATTTCTCTGCAAATTCATCTACCTCTGCTGCTTTTCCGCATTTTCTTATAAGCTCCTCATCTGCATCAGGATTGTAGAAGGCTATATTCGACTCTATGGTATTTGAGAATAAGAACACATCCTGCATGGCATAACCGAATGCCCTTGCTATTTCTCCTCTGTCATACTGTCTTGAGTCCACTCCGTCAAAAAGAATCTCACCACTGTCATGCTCTGTAAATGCCTGCATTGTCTTAAGGACAACAGACTTTCCACAGCCGGTTTTTCCCATTAAGCCAACCTTTTTTCCATATGGAATATCAATGGTTACACCATCAACGATAGGTTTTTCATCCTCCATTTTAACCACAATGTTATTAATCTGTATATGTGGCTGTTTCGATACTGCAGCCTTTCCATATTTTTCTGATACTGTATCTTCTTTCTCCAAAAATGTATGAAGCCTCTTTGTACTCACCTTTTCATCCTGTATATCACTGGCAAAGAATATTATATCTATAAAATATCCTGTTATATTAAACATATATGCTATAAATGCCGCATATTCACCGCTTGTCATTTTGAAATTCACAGCCAGAGCAATGCTTATAGCCATACTTACCACCAATACTATCTGGTCGATGCTGTCGTACAAAAGCCAGTATCTGTATCTCTTTCTTCCAAACAATGTGTAAAAATTACTAAGGTCATCTGCTCTGTCATAGAACCGCTTTTTTCTCATATCCTCTCTGCCGTATGACTTGATGGTTCTTATGCCATATATACTTTCCTGTGTTTCTGTGTTAAACTCTGAGTCCTTCGCCCACATTTCATCATCCATTTTAAAAAGAAGCTTTAAAAATCCTCTTGTAATTATAAGATAAATGCCTAATGTAAGCAGCGGGAACAATGTAAGCCAAAGACTTATTTTTGAAAGTATAACAAGTGCTAAAACTATGTAAAATACTGAATCGATTATAAAAGGTACCGTTGCTATATGAAAATTCCTAATCTTCTGAGAGTCGGAATTTACTATAGTAATAAGGTCTCCCGACGAATAGTCCTTCGTTATGGACGGTCCGAAGCCGTTTATTTTCCTTAATACCATAAGTCTTAAATCATTATCACAGCTTAATGAAAAATAATGCGCAAGATTCCATCTGGCATAAAAGGTAATAAAATAAAGCACAAGGAAAACAACAAAGGTTCCTATCAGTACACCAAGTATGTGGCCCAGATTGTCTGCCGGTATGTCCTCTATAAGATACATAAAAAAACTGGTGTTTTCTACCGGCTCCCTGCCAAAAGCCGGATTTATTACCCTGTCTACTATCAGTGAAATAATCTGCGGTTCTACAAGTGCCACTATTTCCTGCATCAATCCTAAAAATATACATAGGATAAGAACAGGATATATCCGCCCGTAAAAGCGGAAGTTTTTCTTGTATACATTAAACATATTTCTTCTCCTCCCATCTGTTTTTTCTTTTTCTTCGTTAGAAGTAAGTTCTCCAATGCGTTACCTCATCTGCAGGATATAACTGCCCTGCACCGCTCCCGGAACTTTTGCCCCTAAATTTATATAGAAAAAAACTGCCATCGGAAAAAGCTGCTCAAATGTAAGCAGCTTCTGTCTATGTAAAAATACTGCAACTCAGCCAATATTCATATTCAACAGCTACCGTATATTCTTATGGTACCTGTCAGATAATACCGGCTTATATTTTTACATATCATCCCGATGACAGTTTCTATATAACATATGAAACACTCTATCCCACTAAGGGAGAGGTTTTCTTCACTTAACTATATTATTTTCTAGCCTTTGCCTTTTTTCCACCCATTATATACCACAGTGCACCTGTAATAAATACAGATGAATAACCACCACAGATAATACCAATCATAAGTGGAAGTGCAAACTCTTTAATAGCTGTAACGCCTAAGATATAAATCATAAATACCATTATGAATGTTGTAAATGATGTATAAACAGAACGTGTAAGTGTCTCTGTAATACTTGTGTTTACTATATCCTTTCTGTCTGCACCACTCATAACAGTAAGGTTTTCTCTTATTCTGTCAAAAATAACGATAGTTGCATTTATGGAATATCCAACCAGGGTAAGCATACATGCAATAAATGTGTTACCTACGGTAGACCATGTAAGTACATAGAACGTAAGTACAACAAATACGTCATGTATAAGTGCTATAACAGCACTGGTTGCAAACTTAATGTCTCTAAATCTTATAAAGATATATATCAGCATAAAGACTGTAGCTACTGCTACTGCAATAATGGCATCACGTCTCATTTCACTGCTTGTGGAAGCACTTACAGTAACCTCCTCAAAGCCGTCTGATACTGCACCATGCTTTTCTATAAGCATAGTCTTTAAAGCTTCCTTCTGCTCTGACTCTAAATCCTTTGTTCTGATAACATATCTGTTTGAATCTGTCTCGGCATTTGCTATTACATCAGTGTCACCTATAGCCTCCTGAATGTCAGGAAGTATATTTTCATTGAAGTATGCTATGTCATAATTCTCGTCAAAATCTACGGTAGTAGAAAGTCCTCCCTGGAATTCTACACTATAATTAAGAACATTTTCTCTGTCGTCTATAACGCCTGTTTTGCTAAGTATCATACCTGCTCTGCCTGCAAGACTAATAATTCCTGATATACTAAAGCAGATAACCTTCTTTCCATGGAAATTAATAGTCTTTCTCTTTTTCTTAACACAATACATTGACTT
>CAMENQ010000048.1 GCA_945928585.1 uncultured Roseburia sp.
CAAGCTTAACAATAACAACATTGCAGTTTTTCTGTACTGAGCCTCCCCAAAAATCCTTTATTTCATTTTTCTTTATATGTGACAAAAGTGCTTTGTTCATAGCTCCATGTGCCACAATCATTACTCTTTTATATTCATTTTCGTGTGCTTCTATCTCCGTTTTAAGAAAATCGGCTGCCCTCTCTCTTATGCTTTCCAGGGTTTCTCCTTTTTCATCCGGCACATACAGCTCAGGCGCATCAAAAAAATGCTGAAAATGGGAATTCTTGTCTTTTGCCATCTCATCTATATTCTGCCCTTCAAGATTGCCAAAGCAAAGTTCCCTTATACGTTCATCCTTTATGATAGGTATGTTTCTGTCTCCTCTTATATAACAGGCCGTATCATATGCTCTTGTCAGGGGACTGCTGTATATTTTATCAAAAAACACGTTTTTCAATGCTTCACCGGTCAGCTTTGCCAACCGTATTCCGTCCTCATTAAGCATAATGTCAGTTGAACCCTGCAGTCTTCTTTCTTTATTCCACACAGTCTGCCCGTGTCTTACAATGTATAATTCCATAATATTTCTCCATCTAATTTTTTCCACTCTGCCATCTTATCATCTAAAATCATATATCCATGATGGCTGTTTTCCTTTGGAATGGATATTGAACCGGGATTCATATATATGTTTTGTCCTTCGTTTATTTCCTTACACACAGGCACATGTGTATGACCATGAAGTAATATATCTCCTTTTTTCAACTTCGGAAGGTTAAATTCATTGTATATATGTCCATGTGTGGCAAATATCATCCTGCCATTTACATAAAATATGGCATATTCAGCCATAACAGGAAAATCAAGAACCATCTGGTCTACCTCTGCCTCACAGTTTCCCCTTACACATAAAAGCTCACTGCTTATATCATTTAACATTTCTATAACTCTTTTTGGTTCATATTCTTTTGGCAAATCATTTCTTGGTCCGTGATAGAGCAAGTCACCAAGCAGTACAAGTTTTTCACATTTTTCCCGCTTATAGGCTTCAAGCATTTGCTGTGTATAATATGATGAACCATGTATATCTGATGCTATCATTAAACGCATTGTTTTATCCTCCGTCTGTCATTAACAGACACTGCTTTTTAGTTTTCCCATCACGCCTGTATCATACCACATAAAAAAATAAAATGCAAACATAAAGCGCCGCAGGCAGCGGCGCTTTTAAATTCGCATTCGCGAATTTTTCGTTGACCAAATTTTGGGTTGTTGCTTTTGTGAATTTATTTATTTGCCATTTTTTCAAGGCGTTCGTACTTATCCTTTGCTGCTTTCTCTGCTTTTCCAAAAAGCTCTTTGGCTCTTTCAGGATTAGCTCTCTCAAGTGAGCTGTAACGGATTTCTCCTTTTAAAAACTCACTGTATTCTACAGTCGGTGCCTTACTGTCAAGCATAAAAGGATTTTTTCCTTCTGCCTTAAGCAGCGGATTGTATCTGAACAGATGCCAGTATCCTGATGCAACAGCCTTTTTTTCCTCTGCCGGTGCCGTGCCCATGCCTCCTGCTATACCATGATTTATACATGGAGCATATGCTATGATTACCGACGGACCAGGATAACTTTCAGCTTCAACTATAGCTTTTATACACTGATTCATGTCTGCGCCCTGTGCTATCTGTGCAACATATACATAACCATAGCTTATGGCTATCTGCGCAAGATCCTTTTTGCCTATGGCCTTTCCTCCTGCTGCAAACTGGGCAATGGCACCAAGTGGAGTAGCCTTTGAGGACTGTCCTCCTGTATTTGAATATACCTCCGTATCAAATACAAGTATATTTACATCCTCACCGCTTGCTATAACATGGTCAAGACCTCCGAATCCAATATCATATGCCCAGCCGTCACCACCAAATATCCACTGGGATTTCTTAGCTAAAAAGTCCTTATACTCAAGTACTTCTTTTGCTTTTTCCGATTTACAGTCATTAAGTACTGTTACAAGCTTATCTGTGGCTTCTCCATTTAAGGCTCCATTTTCAAAAGTCTCAAAATAATCATCTATAGCCTGTGATAATAACTCACTGTCAGCATCTTTTCTTATAGATTCCAGTTTTTCCTTTAATCCCTTTCTGATTGCCTTTTGAGCAAGTTTCATTCCAAAACCAAACTCTGCATTATCCTCAAACAGTGAATTTGCCCATGCAGGACCTTTTCCCTCAGGTGTTACAGTATATGGTGAAGATGGGAAGGAATTTCCCCATATTGATGAACAGCCTGTTGCGTTTGCAATATATGCCCTGTCACCAAACAACTGTGTAACAAGCCTTGCATACGGTGTTTCACCACAGCCTGCACATGCTCCTGAAAACTCTAACAGCGGCTGTTTAAACTGACTTCCCTTAACTGTGGTTTCCTTAAACTTTTCAAGCACTTCCTTTTTCTTCGGCAATGTCTGACCGTAATCAAATATATCCTGTTCATGAAGCTGTGTTTCTATAGGTTTAAGATTAAGTGCCTTTTGTCCCTTAAGTCCCGGACATACATTTACACATACACCACAGCCTGTACAGTCAAGTGAAGACACTGTTACTGAAAAGCTTAATCCCGGCAATCCTGTCAATGGTTTTGACTTAAGGTTTTCCGGAGCCTTTGATTTTTCGTCCTCCGTCATGGCTACAGGTCTTATAACTGCGTGAGGACATACATATGAACAGAAATTACACTGAATACAGTTTTCCGGAATCCACTCCGGCACATCTGTGGCTATGCCTCTCTTTTCATATGCTGATGTTCCCGATGGCACTGTACCGTCTGCATACGGCATAAATGAAGAAACAGGAAGTGCATTTCCTTTATATTTATTTACCTTCATCTGAATGTTATTTACAAAATCCACTGTTTCCTTTCTGTCTCCGGAAGCCTTTTTGATTTTCTTTTCCCCATCTGCGTTTTTCCAGCTTTCAGGTATGTCTATCTTAATAACATCCTCAGCACCTCTGTCAATGGCATCATAATTCATCCGGACAATTTCTTCACCTTTTTTGCCATAGGTTTTTTCTACAGCCTTTTTCATAAGATTAATTGCCCTATCAGGCGGTAAAATATTTGATACTTTAAAGAATGCTGACTGAAGAACAGTATTTATTTTTCCTCCAAGTCCTGTCTCCCTTCCAATCTTTAAACCGTCAATAATATAAAAATTAATATTATTCTCTGCAAGATATTTCTTTACCTTATCAGGCAGTTTTTCTTCCAGTTCCTCCGGAGCATAGCTGCAATTAAGCAAAAATGTTCCTCCTGCCTTTAAATCCTCCGCCATATCATATTTTTCAAGATAAGAAGCATTGTGACAGGCCACAAAATCCGCATGGCTTATGAGATATGTTGACTTAATCGGCACTTCTCCAAATCTTAAATGTGATATTGTAACACCGCCGGATTTCTTGGAATCGTATTCAAAATATGCCTGGGCATACATATCAGTATTGTCGCCGATTATTTTTATGGAATTTTTACTGGCTCCGACAGTACCGTCAGCTCCAAGTCCCCAGAATTTACAGCATACAATAGATTCCGGCTCCGTATCAACGCTTTCATCTGACTCAAGAGAAAGATTAGTCACATCATCAGTAATACCTATGGTAAATTCCTTTTTTTCGGTATTGTTATATACGGCAATAATCTGTCCCGGTGTAGTATCCTTTGAACCAAGTCCGTAACGTCCTGCCTGAATTTCAACATCCTTAAATCTGCTGTTTTTCAATGCTGCCACCACATCAAGATAAAGAGGTTCGCCTGCTGAGCCCGGCTCTTTTGTTCTGTCGAGGACACTTATTGTCTTTACGCTGTCAGGTATAGCCTCAATTAAATGCTTTGCACTAAATGGTCTGTAAAGTCTGACCTTTATGACACCTGCTTTTTTCCCCTGCTTCAAAAGGTAATCAACAGTTTCCTCTATAGTTTCACACACAGAACCCATAGCTATAATAATATGCTCTGCATCAGGCGCTCCATAGTAATTGAACAGCTTATAATCCGTTCCTATTTTATCGTTTATTTTATTCATATATTTTTCAACTATGTCAGGAAGTCTGTTGTAATATTCATTACCTGCTTCCCTTGCCTGAAAGAATACATCCGGATTTTGTGCTGAACCTCTCTCACACGGATGGTTTGGATTCAGACATCGTTTTCTGTATTCCATAACTAAATCTTCGTCCATAAATTCACGTAATGTGTCATAATCCCATACATCAATCTTCTGTATCTCATGTGATGTCCTGAATCCGTCAAAAAAGTTCAAAAAGGGAACTCTGCCCTCCACTGCACAGCAATGTGCCACCGGTGTTAAATCCATCACCTCCTGCACTCCTGAGCTGCATAACATGGCGAAACCTGTCTGGCGGCATGCATATACATCTGAGTGATCTCCAAATATGGAAAGTGCATGGCTGGCAACTGCTCTCGCCGAAACATTTATAACTGCCGGAAGAAGCTCTCCTGCCATTTTATACATATTTGGAATCATAAGTAAAAGTCCCTGTGATGCAGTAAACGTAGTGGTAAGTGCACCTGCTGCTAATGAGCCGTGAATGGCTCCTGCTGCACCGCCCTCTGACTGCATCTGCTGTACCAGTACTTCCTGTCCGAAGATATTTTTTCTGCCTTCCGTAGCCCACCTGTCTGAAAGCTCTGCCATAGCTGATGAAGGTGTAATAGGATAAATAGCTGCTACCTCTGAATATGCATACGACACGTGTGCCGCAGCACTGTTTCCGTCCATAGTTTTCTTTTCTCTTACCATGTTAACCCTCATTTCTGCACACGTTTTGTACATAAAGAGTTTGAACCAAGTGTGCTCAGACTCAAACTCTTGTGTGAAAAAATCCACATATTTTTCACACTATATCCCTCATGTTTAATTTTTCATATATTTCATATATAACGAAACCTTTCTATTTTGCCGTATACAAATATAGAAAGGTTAATATTACAATGCATGTTAATGTTTCTATTAAATTATATCATTTTTGCCTTTAATACACAATAAAACAGTTATTAAATTTAAATGAAATTTCAGTATATTTCTCTAAAAATTACCTTTGTTTTTTCCGGTTTTTTGGAAGAAATGCCAAATGCTTCCTTTATCATTTTTTTAGCAGTCTCACACTTTTTTTCATTATTTGCATATATTATTGCGAATGGTTCCTGTTTTTTTATAGTATCACCTGTTTTTTTCAGAAGCCTTACCCCCACAGATAAATCAATTTTTTCATCTTTAGTACTTCTTCCTCCGCCAAGCACCTGTACTGCAAGACCTACTGTTTTCCCGTTTATTGCAGATACATACAATGGTGTTTGCGGCTCATTTTCAAAAACTTCATCGTCAAAGGATATAATGTCCTGTATTTTTGCCCTTTCAAACAATGAAGTATCATATACCATATCACTGCAGCCACCCTGTCGCTCTACCCACTGGGCCATTTTTTTAAGTGCGATTTTGTCAATGATGGTTTTTTGCAGCATTTCCCCTGCCAGTGACATATCACTGCATTTTCCGCTTAAGACAAGCATATGGCTTCCCAATGCATATGCGGCTTCCATTACGTCTTCCGGTCCGTTTCCTTTGAGACACTCTATTGCTTCAATAACTTCAATAGAATTTCCCACTGCATATCCAAGGGGTTCATCCATATTTGTAATAACTGCTGACATTTTCCTGCCTTCCTTAGTTCCTATATCAATCATAAGTTCAGCAAGCTTTACGGCATCTTCAGTATTTTTCATAAAAGCACCTGAGCCATATGTTACATCAAGTACAATCCCCTCTGCTCCTGATGCAAGCTTTTTACTCATAATGCTTGATGCAATCAAAGGAATACTGTCTACTGTGGCAGTCACATCCCTCAATGCATATATTTTTTTATCAGCAGGTGCAAGATTAGCTGTCTGTCCTGCCCATGATATTCCAATCTCATTAACGTTTTTTATAAATTCTTCATCTGTCGGACTCACATTAAACCCGGTAAAGCTTTCAAGCTTATCAATGGTTCCACCTGTATGGCCAAGTCCCCTGCCTGACATTTTTGCCACAGGTACACCGCAGGCTGCCACCATCGGTCCCATTACAAGAGACACCTTATCTCCTACTCCTCCCGTACTGTGTTTATCTGTTACTGTGCCATTAACCTGCGATAAATCAAGTTCATCTCCGCTCTCCTTCATTGCCATGGTTAAATAATATGTTTCATCATTTGTCATTCCGTTAAAACAGACTGCCATAAGGAATGCAGACATCTGATAATCAGGTATATTTCCAAGTGTATAACCGTTTACAATATAATACAGTTCATCCCTTGTGAGGCTTTTGCCATTTTTCTTTTTGTCAATCAGCTCATACATGGTCATATATATTTCCTCCTGTGATTTTCAGCTTATTATTCGATTTAATATTGTATGCTGTAATATTTATTATATTGGTGTAAATATTGGCTTTTCTAAAATATTTCACCTAAAAATGATTTTCCGGCATACAAATTGTTTATCACCGGTCCTAAATACTCTCCTATTGTCTGTCCAATATCTGCAAATGTACTTTTTATACCTAAATCTACAGGCTTGATTTTCCTGCCGTATACAAGAAGAGGAATATATTCTCTTGTATGGTCAGTACCCTTTGTAGTCGGGTCACAGCCATGGTCTGCATTAATTACCAGAATGTCATCATCCATCATTTTATCCATTATCTCTGTAAGCCTTTCATCCACAGCCTCAAGCCCTTTTCCATAGCCTTCATAATCATTTCTGTGTCCCCATTTTGAATCAAATTCAACAAGGTTTGTAAATATAAGCCCGCTTTTCACTTTATCCATATATTCAAGTGTTTTGTCAATTCCATCCATGTTATCCTTTGTATGAACTGCCATGGTTATTCCGCTTCCGGCAAATATATCCTCTATTTTTCCTACTGCGGCTACTGTTATTTTTTTATCATTAAGTTCATTCAAAAGATTCCTTGGAGGAATAAGGGAAAAATCACGACGGTTAGCTGTTCTTACACGCTCTGTACCGTTTATTACATATGGTCTGGCTATGACTCTGCCTACCCCATCTTTTCCATTAAGTATTTCCCTTGCAATTCTGCACATTTTATATAGTGTTTCAGGTGGATAAAGTTCCTCATTTGCTGCTATCTGAAACACACTGTCTGCCGATGTATACACTATAGGCTTTCCCGTACGTTCATGTTCCTCTCCAAGCTTTTTTATTATCTCTGTACCTGACGCTGTGCAGTTGCCAAGTACTCCGTCAAAGCTTAAATTTTTTCCGTCACTGCTTTTATATTTTATGCCTTCTTTTTGACAATTTACTATAAATTCATTAATTATCCTTTCAGGGAATCCGTCAGGATAGGTAGGAAATGGTGTTTTACTGTATATACCCGTCATCTCCCAGTGTCCTGTAGTTGTATCCTTTCCCATGGAAATTTCTGCACACTTTCCATATGCTGCCGTAGGATTTTTCTCCTTTGGAAGATTAATCATACCATCTATATTTCCAATTCCCATTTTCAGCATATTTGGAATTTTTAATCCGCCGTTTTTCTCCCATACATGACCAATAGTATGACAGCCTGAATCACCAAAGCTTTCACAGTCAGGCAAATCACCTGCTCCTACACTGTCCAGAATAATCCATATAACTCTGTTCATTTTTTTCACGACCTTTCAATTACCCTTTGTCAAAAAAATACCATAAAAATCGTAATAATACAAGCATTTTTCAAAAAAGGATTGTTATTTTATTTATCTTGTATTAAAATAAAATCCTGTACGAAATAAAATCTTGTACAAAATAAATGGAGGTTTCAACAAATGAGTTTTGAGTTTATAAGAAAATTACCTGCTCCTGCTGAAATAAAGGAGCAATATCCCGTACCTGAGCACTTAGTTAAACTAAAAGCTGAGAGAGACGCTATGATAGCTGATGTATTTACCGGAAAATCAGATAAATTTTTAGCTATTATCGGTCCATGTTCTGCAGACAATGAGCCTGCTCTTTTAGATTATGTCGAAAGACTTTCAAAGGTTCAGGAAAAAATAAAGGATAAGATTATTATTATACCACGAGTTTATACAAATAAACCACGTACCACAGGCGAAGGCTATAAGGGTATGCTTCATCAGCCTGACCCTGAGAAAAAGCCGGATATGCTTAACGGACTTCTCTCCATAAGACATATGCATATAAAGGCTATGGATGTTTCAGGTCTTACAGCCGCTGACGAGATGCTTTACCCTGATAACTACCGTTATCTTTCCGATGTACTTTCATATGTAGCCGTAGGTGCACGTTCTGTTGAAGACCAGCAGCACAGACTTACTGCAAGCGGTATGGACGTACCATGTGGAATGAAAAATCCTACAAGCGGTACACTGTCAGTTATGATGAATTCAGTTGTTGCTGCGCAGATGGGACATACCTTCCTTTACAGAGGTTATGAGGTACAGACAACAGGAAATCCTTTGACACATACTATTCTTCGTGGTTCACAGAATAAGCATGGTCAGTGTGTTCCAAATTACCACTATGAAGATATTATGATGCTTGCATCTCTTTACGAGGAAAAAAGCCTTAAAAATCCTGCTGTTATTATTGACGCTAATCATTCAAATTCAAATAAGCAGTTTAAGGAACAAATCCGTATATGCAAGGATGTTCTTCACAGCAGAAACTACTCTGATGTAGCTAAAAATCTCGTTAAGGGACTTATGATAGAAAGCTACATAGAAGAAGGCTCACAGAAGATTGGCTGTGAAAATCATGTATATGGTAAATCAATCACCGACCCTTGCCTTGGCTGGAATGATACCGAAAGATTACTTTATGACATGGCTGAACTTGTATAATAAAGTGCCGCACAGCAGCGGCACTTATAAATTCGCATTCGCGAATTTTTTGTTTCGTTAATTTACGCTGTTGCTTTAAAAATTTCCTATTATCAAAAAAGTGTCGCCAGACAGTGGCACTTATATATTAGCATTCATAAATTTTTTGTTGCGTTAATATACGCTGTTGCTTTAAGAATTTCCTATTACAAAAAAACTGTTACAATTCACAAAAGCAACAGCATAAATTTGCTAAACCAAAAATTCGCGAATGCGAATTTATAAGCGCCGCTGCCGTGCGGCGCTTTTTTATATAATAGGAAATTTCTAAAGCAACAGCGTAAAATAGCGCGACAAAAAATTCGCGAATGCGAATTTGCAAGTGCCGCTGCCGAGCGGCACTTTTTTACCTTATTGTATCCGGACTTATTTTTTCATCTATCCCTGCCTTTTTTCCATATTCCTTTAAAATCTTCCAAAACCCCTGCCTTGAAAGGCTGTTTCCACGCCAGTTTAAAAACAGGCAGTCATTTTCTCCCTTTAGCAGTCCGCTTCTGCCGTTTTTTATATATTCTTCAATGGCAGTTTTTGTTCTTTTAGATATGGTAAAGGTTTTCTCCTGCTTTGAATTTCTGCATTTTACATATTCCATGCTTAAATTTACATCCAATATATCCATTCCAATAATTTCACCTACCCTCATACCGGTGTCTGTCATAAGCATTATCATAGCCTTGTCTCGAAGTGTAACAGGTTCATTTCCATTTATACATGAAATAATCTGTTCAATAATTTCTCCGGAGTTTTTTTCACGCTCTTTTTTTTCTATTTTAGGCGGTGTTATAAGTTCTGTAGGCTCACTGCTTATATATCCCCTTAGCAGAAGAAAATGAAAATAGGTTTTCATTGATGAAATGCTTCTGGTAATGGATGCTGCTGACTTGTCTTCCTTTTCCATGTGAAGGATATATGAATTAACATTCGTATATGTAATCTTGTCTAATTCATATATTCCATTATCTCTTAAATAATCATACATAGCTGCAATGTCTCTTTTATATGCCCCTATTGTATTTTCTGTTCTCTTTCTTGTATTTTTAAGGTAGTAAATAAATTCATTCAGTTTTTCATCCATATTATTTTCTCCATTTCATGTATAACTTAAATAAACCTGCTCATTATACCAATATTTACATATATCTCAAAAAAGGCAGTAAGTATCCATAACGCTGCTATCCATATTATGCCTCTCCACAGTTTTCTTCCCTCGGTAAGCTCCCTGCCAAATATTTTTATACTTTCACCAATGCCGCCACCCATACATCTGTTTCTTCTGAATAATTTCATATTCTCATTAATAAGATTTCCAAAACAGAGTAACAGCCAAATCATTATTCCATATGTAATATAATGAGGAAAAATGCTTAAAATATATATAAGCAGTCCTCCTGCACCATATTTCAGCACTGATGAGGATATGAGAAGTGCTATAACAGTTCCCTTATAGCCGCAAAATATATTCAAAAAAACAGAACCCACCGAGGTAGGAGCTAACATAAAAATCAATAGTATTTCAAGTCCATAATCTCTTAAAGCATACCAAAAAAGGCTTTTTTTGTCCACCACTATATTTCCGTAGGTTTCCATAAAATATGACGAATAAATCCCTAGCTTGTCATAAAAATAATCACAAAAAAAATTCATGCAAAAGGTTCCCAGTATAATTCCTAAAAAGAACCATACCAAGAACCTGTACTTTACATAAATTTCTCTTACATTATTCAGATTTACTGTCTTTATTCTTCCCCTTATTAATCTCTTCATGCTATCCTCCCTATTATTACAACTGTCTGTTGTATAGGGAAATATATGAAGCTTATTAATATTTTATTCCTTTCATCTAGTGCATTGCATAAAATTTGCTGAACTTCCACTCACCATTTTCTTTTGTCATCTCAAATGTAAATTCTTTTACATTATACATTTCTTCATTTGCAGGTGTTGTATAAAAAACATCTCTCGGCATTTCATTTCCGTAATATGCCCTTACAGGAAATTGTATAACATTTTCATCTGCCACCACATTTCCAAACACATGACCTGCATATGACAT
>CAMENQ010000049.1 GCA_945928585.1 uncultured Roseburia sp.
TTTTATATATTGAGTTTTCTTTTACATAGCCTCTTACCATAGATAACGGATATATGTTTGTGTGTGAGCCGACAACTGTTCCCGGATTAAGCACACTGTTGCAGCCCACCTCAACTTCATCTCCCAAAACTGCTCCCATTTTCTTTAAACCTGTTTCTATGCGGCTGTCACCGCATTTAATGGTGACAGGTGTTTTGTCAGATTTTACGTTTGATGTAATGGAGCCTGCTCCCATATGAGACTTAAAGCCTAACATAGAATCTCCAACATAATTATAATGAGGCACCTGAACATTGTTAAAAAGTATAACATTTTTTAACTCCGTGGAATTTCCTACTACGGCTTTTTTACCAACTATGGCATTTCCTCTTATAAATGCGCAGTGTCTTACCTCTGCCTCCTCATCAATGATTACATTTTCTCCAATAAATGCTGTAGGTGCAACTTTTGCAGACTTTGCAATCCATACATTGCCTTCCCTTTTCTCATATTTTTCGCTGTCAAGCTTTTCACCCAGCTCTTTTATAAAATCGCCGATTTTCGGAAGTACCTGCCAAGGGTAAATTAATCCTTCAAAAATCTCATATGCAATAGTGTGCTCACTTATATCAGAAAATAAATCCTTTATTTCAACCATGATAAATCCTCTTTTCATAATTTAACTTATATAGCTTATCTTTTATAATTTATCTTTTATAATTTATCGTTTATTTTATCTTTTATAATTTATCGTTTGTGTTCCAATCTCTATAATTAATCTTATATATTTTTTATATTATTTATATAAAAAATATATAAGATTAAACAGATTACTCTACTGTAACTGATTTTGCAAGGTTTCTTGGCTTATCGACATCGCAGCCTCTCAGCACTGATGTATAATATGCAATCATCTGCATAGGTACGGCTGCTACCATAGGCATAAGCACATCCTCAACCGAAGGCACTTTTACCTGATAATCTGCCACATCTTTACTTACATCAGTTGTATCCTTACATATAAGAATTACCTTTGCTCCTCTTGCCTTGACTTCTTTTATATTACTTATAGTCTTGTCAAATAAATCCTCCTGTGTAGCTACGGCTATTACAGGCATTTCATCTGTTACAAGTGAGATTGTTCCATGCTTAAGTTCTCCTGCAGCATATGATTCGGAATGAATATATGAAATCTCCTTAAGCTTAAGTGAGCCTTCCATACTAAGTGCATAGTCAAGTCCGCGTCCTATATACAGTAAACTTGTTGCATTAACAAGCTTTGAACCGACGTACTGGCATATTTGTGCTACATCAAATGTCTTTTCTATTTTTTCAGGTATAGACAACAGGTTGTCTACAAGCTCCCTGCATCTTTCCTCTGTAATTACTCCCTTTGCATATGCAAGCTGGAATGCAAACAGATACATAATTGAAAGCTGAACTGAGTAAGCTTTTGTACTTGCAACGGAAATCTCCGGGCCTGCATGAGTATAAATAACAAAGTCGCTTTCTCTTGCGATAGATGAACCCTTAACATTTACTACTGATATAGTGGTAGCCCCCATATCCTTTGCAAGCCTTAAAACAGCCTTCGTATCTGCTGTTTCACCTGACTGGGAAATAAGCATGACAAGGTCATTTTTACCTATTATAGGGTCTCTGTAACGGAACTCTGATGCTATATCTACTATAACTTCTGTTCTGGCAAGCTTTTCTATAACATATTTTCCTACCAGTCCTGCATGCATGGCAGTACCACAGGCTACAATATATATTTTTCTAAAGCTTTTCAGCATATCCGAAGTGATTCCGCACTCATCAAGGAATGGCATACCATCCATAATACGTGGCATTATTGTTCTTTTTAATACCTCCGGCTGCTCGTGAATTTCCTTGAGCATAAAATGCTCATAGCCGCCTTTTTCTGCTGCCTCTTCGTCCCAGTTGGCATGCTGCAGCTCCTTAGCTAAAATTTCTCCGTCCAAATCTGAAACAACTACCTTATCTTTTGTAATAACAGCTATTTCATCCTGCTCCAAAAGATAATAATCTCTTGTATATTTAAGTATGGCAGGTACGTCTGACGCTATGAAATTTTCTCCCTCTCCCACTCCAATAATAAGAGGGCTGTCCTTTCTTACTGAAAATATAGTATCCGGAAAATCTGCAAACACTATGCCGAGAGCATAGGAGCCTTCTATTTTTCTTACTACCTTTGCTATGGTAGCTGTAGGGTTTCCGTCATAATAATAATCAAGAAGCTTAGCCACAGTTTCTGTATCCGTTTCGCTTAAAAATTCATAACCCTTTTCTGTAAGAAAGTTTTTTATCTTTATATAATTTTCTATTATGCCATTGTGTACAATAGAAACTTTTTTGTTTCCATGGGGATGGGAATTTATATCAGACGGCTCTCCATGTGTAGCCCACCTTGTATGTCCTATACCTGTATGTCCTACAGGTCTGTGTCCTGTTTCCATCTTCTCCTCAAGGTTTTTAAGTCTTCCCTTTGCCTTTTCGACTGTTATTACACCATTTTCAAAAACTGCAATACCGGCTGAATCATAGCCTCTATACTCAAGCTTTGACAAAGCCTCTATAAGTACATCCGTACAATCTCTTGGTCCTACATATCCAACTATTCCACACATAATTTTTCCTTTCTTAAAGCATTTCCAGCTATGTAAGTTTTCATCTCAGTTCTAAATATATAAGTGTCTGATTTACTTAATTATATTTCTGGCACAAATCATATACACTTATTACTTATAATTAACTGCTGTTTTATCAAAATAACTTCTAAGCTGAAACTGATTATTCAGATTTCTGACAGCATTTACCCTTCTTGTCACAAAATCGTCCAGTTTAGTCATATATTCATCGCCTGTGATGGTTCCCTCTGCCACATATGTCAGGCCTTTCTCCCAGCTTGCCGTAAGCTCGGGATTTAAAAGAGGTCGTATTGATAAATCCACCACATCATATATCATTTCACCTATCTGTGTAGGTGTGATAATCTGCGTTTTGTTATTTAGTGCAAGATACCCGTTATTTACAAGTTTTTTAAGTATTTCTGCCCTTGTGGCACTTGTTCCTATACCGCTTCCCTTTATCTGTGCACGCAGGTCCTCATCCTCTATAAGCTGTCCTGCATTTTCCATAGCAAGAATAAGGGAGCCTGAGTTATATCTTTTCGGCGGAGATGTCTCCCCCTCCTTAATAACGCATTTATCGAAAGTGATTTTAGCACCTTTTTTAATATTTTTCAACCTTTCTATAGTATTTACATCAAGCTTAATATCTGTGTCTTCGCTTTCTTTACCATCATCTGCCTTTTCTTTATCTTTTTTATAGCTTTCTGCCACCTTAAGATACCCTTCCTCCATAAGTACTTTAAAGGATGCAAAAAAGCTTTCATGATACTTTAAGACGTCTGTTCCTAATACAATGCTTACCTTCTGATATACTGCTGCCGGATAAAAAATACATAAAAATCTTCGGCATATTACCTCATATATGCTTCTTGACAGGCTGCTTAAGGAATTCAACGCTGAAAACCCCTGTCCTGTAGGTATGATGGCATAATGGTCTGTTATCTGTTTATCATTTACATACTTTGTTTTTGCTATATTCTTATAATTTGTTCCATTAAGTATTTCTTCGGCATATTCCTTAAATGCAGGATAGTTTCTAAGACCTCCGATATTTTTATGTATTTCCTTAGCTACTGCCGTAGATAGAACTCTTGCATCTGTTCTTGGATAAGTCACCAGTTTTTTCTCGTAAAGCTCCTGCACAACCTTAAGAGTCTCATCCGGACTGATTTTAAACAATTTAGAGCATTCGTTCTGCAGCTCAGCCAGATTAAAAAGCAACGGAGGATTTTTAGATTCCTTTTTCTTTTCAATAGAATCTACCACCATATATTTTTTTATGCTTTGTATATCTATATTTTCATTTATATGATTTAATTCCTGTTCTTTATTTATCTGACCTGTATTTTCAACAGCTTTGTTTATATCCTCTATAAGCTCCTCTGCAGTTTTTTTCTCTTTAAAACCGTTTTCCTTATAAAGCGCAGGTGAATTAAAATATTTGCTTTCTTCCTTTACTCTCCACTCTCCCTCAAATGTAAATCCGTCAATATCATATGATGCAAGAATCCTGTAAAAAGGTGTCTTTACAAACTCTCTGATTTCTCTTTCCCGTCTTACTATCATGCCAAGAACACATGTCATTACCCGACCTACAGAAATAACTACTCTGTCTTTTTTCAGATAATTTGATATGCTTCTGCCATATTTCAGTGTAAGCACTCTTGAAAAATTTATTCCCATAAGATAATCCTCTTTTGCCCTGAGATATGCAGCCTCTGAAAGATTATCATATTCTGACAAATCCTTTGCTTCCTTTACTCCCCTAAGGATTTCCTCCTCAGTCTGGGAATCTATCCATACTCGCTTTCTTTGTTTTCCCTTTACTCCTGCCATCTGCTCAACAAGGCGGTAAATATATTCTCCCTCACGTCCTGAGTCGGTGCAGACATATATGCAGTCAACATCCTGTCTGTTTAAAAGTCCCTTTACAATCTCAAACTGCTTACTGACCGATGGAATAACCTCGTATAAAAATTTTTCGGGTATGAATGGAAGTGTGTCTAATGACCAGCGCTTTAATCTTTCATCATAGACCTCCGGATAGCTCATTGTAACAAGATGTCCCACACACCATGTCACTATTCCGTTTTCTGCTTCCACATACCCGTCTCTCCTGCTTGTATTAAGTTTTAGTGCTTTGGCAAACTCTGCCGCCACACTGGGTTTTTCTGCTATAAATAATGGTTTTCCCATATAAGTTTCTCCGTTTATTTCCTATAAGTCAAAGAAAATTTCTAAGTCGGTGTCATTTACCGACTTAGAAATTTTCTTAGTTCTTTTCACTCTGCTCATCAAGGGTAAGACTGTATGGCGGAATAAAATTCTCCAAAAAAAAGTCCGCCTCTTCCATCTTCATTGATCTAACAGCTTCTTCTGTAGATTTTTTTGCCTTGGCAAAATCCATATTGCCCATGGCTATTTCCTCAACACATTTTATAAGTGCCGACAGCTTGTCTGCCGCCTTTACATATCTCCACAGCTCTTTTTCATCAGAGTCGGGAAGAATAATGTTCTCATACTGTTCTGACATTTCCTTTGGAAGTGTGGATAAAAGCTGTTTTCCTGCAAAAGCCTCCACATCCTTATAAGCATTTTTGATTTCGGGTGCAAAGTACTTTATTGGCGTAGGCAAATCTCCCGTAATAATCTCTGTAGTATCATGAAACATAGCAAGAACTGCTACTCTTCCACTGTCTATATTTTTCCCAAAATAAGTATTGCCAATAATAGCCAGTCCATGTGCTATTATTGCGACATCAAGGCTATGCTCCGCAATGTTTTCCGTAATGGTATTTCTCATAAGCCCCCATCTGTTTATATATTTCATGCGGGAAAGCATAGCATAAAAATTCTTGTCGCTCATAATTACCTCTTATCTTTAAATCCTACCGGCTTATTTTACTGAAAATTTGTAAACTGTAACTGTGTGATATGTCTCTCCTGCCTTTGTAACCGGCTGTGCAAATGACGGTACATTTATGGCATTTGGGAAGTACTGTGTTTCAAAACAAAGTCCGCTTCTCTGAATATACTTTGCACCTTCCTTGCCTGTAAGTGTTCCGTCAAGGAAATTTCCTGTGTAGAACTGAATACCCGGCAAATCTGTAAATACCTCCATAAATCTGCCTGACTTTTCATCATACAGAGATGCCACAAGTGACATTTCGCCTCTCTTTGTCTTAAGAACCCAGTTATGGTCAAAACCCTTGCCCCAGTTCAACTGGTCATAATCTACGGCAATATCCTTTCCTACCTTTTTTGGAGTGGTAAAGTCCATAGGTGTACCTGCCACTTTTCTGATTTCTCCGTTTGGTATAGACTCTTCATCTGCAAATGTCATCTCATCTGCATCTATCCATGCTATCTGGTCAAGGATAGTTCCACTCCCCTGTCCTGCAAGGTTAAAATAGCTGTGGTTTGTAAGATTAATCACTGTATCCTTATCAGGTGTGGCATTATATGTAATCTTAATCTCATTATCCTCTGTAACAGTATATGTCACTGATATTTTAAGATTTCCCGGGAAACCCTGATCCATATCATCACTTTCATATGTAAATTCTATGTTCTGACCGTTTGAATCTTCGTATGTTCTTGCATCCCACAGTCTCTTATGATAGCCGTTAAAGCCTCCGTGAAGATTATTTTTTCCGTCGTTTTTATCAAGCTCATATTCTGTTCCGTTAAGAGTAAATTTTGCTCCGCCTATACGGTTTGCATGACGACCTATGGTTGCTCCAAAATTAGGGCCGTTTACAAAGTAGTCTTCAAGATTGTCAAAGCCTAATACCACATCCTCCACGTTTCCATCCTTATCCGGCACATACAGTGATACTAATATAGCTCCAAAGTCTGTGAATTTAGCCATCATACCGTTGCTGTTCTTTATGGTATAAATGCTTGCAGTCTTTCCGTCATTAGTCTGTCCAAAAAATTCCTTGTCGATTGCCATTTTTTGTAATTTCCTTTCTTATATACAAATTTTAAATTTTTTTGCCTTTTTGAGACGTTTATGTAAATATCATATAACAAAATTGAAAATAAAGCAAGGATTATAATCTCTATAATAAATATATATAATAAATATAAAATGCTCTATAATCTAAAATTATAATCTAAAATGCTTCATTATTTCAGATAATTCATCTGCAATCTGTTTCAACGAAGCAGCACTGTTTTCAATCTGTTCAAATGTATTTGATACCTCGATTGTCTGTGCACATGTTTCCTGTGTGTTTGATGCATTCTGCTCTGCTATTTGAGACAATCCTTCTACTGCCTGAACAATTCTGTTTCTTGAGTTCTCCAACTGGACTGTAGTAGAATCTATCTGTTCTATTTTTTCTAATGAAGTGCCAATTCCCTCCATAACCTCTGCAACAATTTTTTCAGTTTCTGTTATATTAATGCTTTGGCTGTCAATAATTTCATGAACCCTGCTCATAATATCTACAGCTTCATCGGAATTACTTATCAATGTATTTGTTATTTCTTCAATCTTGCGGCTGGATTCGTTTGACTGTTCTGCTAATTTTTGAATTTGAGCAGCTACAACTGCAAATCCTCGTCCGCTATCTCCGGCCCTTGCTGCTTCAATGCTTGCATTTAAGCTGAGCAGATTCGTTTCCTCTGCAATAGAAGTAATAATTTCTGTTGCAGCCTTAATTTTCTGTGCAGATTCGTTTGTGAGATTTGTCTGTCTTGTAATAGTATCAATTGACTTCTCAACTTCCTCATTTATCTGCCTTAACTGTTGTATTGCGGATGTGGCCTGTTCACTTGAATTCCTCATTATATCAGCATTTTGATTAAGGAGATTAACTTCTCTTGATGCTATACCTATTTGTTCACCCATAAACATAATGTTTTCAGTTGTGCTTTTTGTGCTTACTGCCTGCTCTGAAACATTGCCTGTAATAGAGCTGACTGCATTCTCAACCTGTTTTATGGTAGAATTAGTATTTTTTGCAGTAATCCCAAGTTCATTTGCTGATGATGTAAGATTTTCGCTGCTTTGAGCAATTTTCGTAATAATGTCCTGAAGTACCTTTTGTAGTGTATTTATACCATTTGCAAGATCTCCAATCTCGTCTTTTCTGTCTAAAAGTTTCTTATCTATAGGATGTCCCAGTTCACCGTCTGCAACCTTTTGTACTGCTCCTATTCCTTTCTTTAATGACTTCGTTATGGACATGGAAATAATTACCGCCATTATGATGCATACTGCCATAACTAAAACAACAGAAAATACAACTGTCCAAAGAATACCATTTATGGCGTCATCCTTTTTTTCTTTATTTGTTCCGACAAATATCATTCCAATTGGATTTGAAGCTGTTCCTTTTTGATAAACAGGAATGTAATATCCATAATTCATTGTTCCGTCCAAAGACACGGACGAACTAAAATATTCTTCTCCACCATTCAGCACTTTTTCCACAATAATATCTCCAGCAGGCGAACCAAGAATACGATTTCCTTCACTATCCTTTACAGAAGTCATTATCCTCTCATTCCCATAAAAGAATGTAACATCCATTCCTGATTCTTCTTTAATATTATCCAGCAGACTTTCAGATTTTGAAATATTGTATCCGCCTTTCCATACATCTCCATTTTCCGCCCTCAGATAATTTCCTGAATTCTGGTTATATGCTGCCAGCGTAGCTGCTGCTGTTCCTCCAAGCGAATCCTTAACTTCATTTATAAGAGAAGTTTTTACCTTAGTCAGTGTAATTATTATTGTAACAATTCCTAACAATAAGATTGGCAATATTGCTACTAACAATATTTTCTTTTTTAAGTCTATCCTCATAACTGCCACCATTCCTTTCTGCATTAATCTACAACAACCACGTTTTTAAAATACCAGTTAATGCCGCCTGTAATAGTAGCGTCGTCTAAAGTTTTTCCTTCTTCACCAACTGTACTTCCATCGTTAGTTTCTATAACACCATCAAACACATTAAACGTTCCTGAAAGAATTTGTGATGTAGCCTCGTCCACTTTTTCCCGGGTTCCTTCTGCGCAAAAATCAGCAAGTTCTGTTATATCAACAAGGCCCTCCGACATTCCGCCATAATAATTTGAACCATCCCATGTACCATCAATAATGCTTTGCACCGCTGAGGTGTAATAAGCACTCCAATTCCAGATAACACTACACAGGCAGGAATCAGGTGTTTCTTTACTCATATCAGAATTATATCCGATTCCATATACACCCTTTTCCTGTGCCAATGTCTGAGGATATGGCGTGTCGCAGTGCTGTGACATTACATCACATCCCATAGCCAGCAGTTCTTCCGTTGCCGCCTTCTCTGCCTCCGGGTCATACCAGCTGTTTGTAACCTTTACATAAACTACTGCATCAGGATTTACCGAATATACACCCATTGCAAATGCATCTATGCCTCCTGTTACTTCGGAGTTAGAGGAATCCTGTGCAGCAACATATCCGATTTTGTTTGTCTTTGTATTCATACCTGCAACAATTCCGCTTAAATATCTTGCCTGATAAATACGGCCAAAATAATTATTAAAATTCTTTCCATTGCTCATATAACCTGTTCCATGTGAAAAATATATGTCAGGATATTTTTCAGCCATATCAGCTGTTGGTTGCATGTATCCCCAGCTTGTTGTAAAAATCACATTACAGCCTTCATCTACACATTCCTGAATTGCTTTTTCTATTGCCTCTGTATCTCCATCATCCACGTTTAGCTTTCTTATTATCTGTTCATCTGAAAGTCCCAGATTTTCCTGCATTCCCTGAATTCCTATGTCATGTGTATATGAATATCCGCTGCCTTCCGCAGGATCTGAAATATGTAAAACACCAATTTTAATATCTTCTTTTGATATTCCTTTTACATTGTCCGCTGCTTCTTTGTTCTGTTCATATCCTTTGTTAGTAGCATAATCATCAATAGATTTGCTGCTACAGGCACTTAATAAAAATATGCATACCGAAAAAATTAATAAACTTCTGTGCTTTCGCATTTCCTTCATTTTTTTACCTCCTCGTACTTTTAACACTATTCCGTAAGCTCTTATATTTACAATATATTATATCAAAATAAAGGTATTTTTGCAACCTAAACAAATTTATTACAATAACCTTACAATAACCTTACAACAACCTATTACAATAATCTGTTACAATAAAACGTGCGCTACAAGACCCACTAAGTAAAACGGAGACCATCTCTCCTATGATAGATGGTCTCCGCCCGACTTATATATTTTTAACTAAAAATATCCTTTAATGTTTTTTTCTTCTTACCCTTTTCTTCTTTTTTTTCCTCTTTTGTTTCTGTATGACTGCCGTCAGACTTTTCTGATGTTTCTGCGTTTTCCATGGTTCCGCCCATAGCCTTGTCAAATGCCAGTAACGCTTCCTTTTGCTCTGCATTCAGCTTTTCAGGCACCTGAACTACAAGTGTAACATACTGGTCACCACGCATTGCCTTATTTCTAAGGGACGGAACACCTTTTCCTCTAAGTCTTATCTTAGTATCTGTCTGCGTTCCCGGTTTTATATTAAAGAGTACATCTCCGTCAATGGTAGATATTCTTACATCTCCTCCAAGTGCTGCCTGGGCAAATGATATAGGAGCTGTAGAATACAGATTGTAACCGTCTCTCTGGAATATAGGATGACGTCTTACTGATACCTCTACCAGTAAATCTCCTCTTGGACCTCCGTTTGTTCCCGGCTCACCCTTTCCTCTTATGCGGATGCTCTGTCCGTCATCTATTCCGGCAGGAACTGATACCTGTATTTTTTTGCGGCTGCTTATGTATCCTGTACCATGACAGTCAGGACACTTATCCTTTATCATTTTTCCGGTACCGTTACAGTCAGGACATGTCTGCACGCTTCGCATTGCTCCAAAAAGTGACTGCTGTGTATACATTACCTGTCCCTTACCGCCACACTTGCTACATGTAACAGGAGAAGTTCCTGCTTTGGCTCCCGAACCATGACAGCTGTTACATTCGTCCTTTATGGTTACATCTATTTCCTTCTCACAGCCAAATACAGCCTCCTCAAAATCAACTACTATACGTGTACGGATATTTTGTCCCTGCATAGGCCCATTAGATGCTCTTCTGCTTCTTCCGCCTCCAAAAAAGTCACCAAATATATCGCCAAATATATCGCCCATATCGCTAAAATTGAAATCAAAGCCGCCTGCACCTGCTCCACCGCCTTCAAAGGCTGCATGTCCAAACTGGTCATACTGTTTTCTCTTTTCAGGGTCACTAAGTATAGCATAAGCCTCACTGGCTTCCTTAAATTTTGCCTCAGCTTCCTTATCTCCCGGATTCATATCCGGATGATATT
>CAMENQ010000050.1 GCA_945928585.1 uncultured Roseburia sp.
TATTGTATTCATATGAATTAACCAATTCTCCATTTATATATTCTTCAATAATGTGCCCATTTTCTGAAAACACATATTTCTAATCATCATTTCCAATGGCTTTTATCATTCTTTTCTTTTCATTTTTTTTATTAATGCTCAATACATTCATTCCCTCATAATTAAATGTTTGTTTTTCTTCATTATTTGTTATTGACAAATTATTATTAAATGTACAAACACTACATATATCCCCTGTTAGAAAATCACTTACATATTCTTTGTCTCCTATGATAAACTTTTTTTGAATTTTTTCCGGTTCATATGTATATTCTATACTCCTCCCTTTATTGTCATCAATTTTGTTAAGTTGACCTTCTTCACCATAATAATAGTTGGTTACTATATCATTTATATGATCTATATAAGTGCTTATTACATAGTGTTCTCCATATATCCACTCATATAAAACTTTTTCACTATCAGATACTTTTAATATATTGCCTATTTCATCATACTCCATATTAAATATATAACCATTACCATAAATTGCTTTAGTAATATGTCCTTCATTATCATACTCATAATTTATATATGGATTCCCTGCAATATCTATTTGAGATATATTTTCTTGATTGTATATTAACTCATATGTAAAGCCATTATGCATAATTGAAACCATATTCCCTTTTTCATAATTATACATATTTACAGTATTATTCATTCCATCACAAGCCAGAGTAGCTACCCTCTGCTCTTTATTATTATAAATATACTGTATATATTTATCTTCATAAAATCTTAAAACCTCATTTCCCGTAACTTTATTATAAACACTAGTTACTAATATTCCTTCGGTATTATACGAACTATTAACTACATCTAATACTGATTTTTTCATATAACAAACATTCATATCAGTGGTACTTTCAGATTTATCCAAATAAAATATATCACCAGCTTTTGTTGTTATTTCATTATAAATCTCTTTATCTAACACAATCTTTGTATCATAATATTCATCATTGTACATTTCATATATATCATATGCATCTATAATACCATCCCCATCTGTATCTTCATTATATGGGCTAGTCTTCAAATCTCTTATCTCGTATGCATCACTTATTCCATCCTCATCACTATCTTTAACTGTTTCATAACAATTTCCGTCATTATAAAATGTTACTATATTGCTAATAGACTTATTTCCAAATTTATCAACAACCTCTAAATAACCTTCTAAATAGCTTGATTCCGCTGGTAATTCCAAATGATTACTTATATTATAATTCTCAACACATTGAAAGCTTTGCTCATCGTATCTATAATATAAGTCTATCTTTTTATAATCATCATCATATGACACTCCAATTTTATTATCATCATAAGAATAATACATTGAAAACAATGTCATATTGGACTTTTTATAGTTTGCTAACCTTGTATATAATTCTGTATTTGTATTTATAAGCAATATATTTCCCGCAAATATTTCCACAGTATCTGCAATAATTATGCCATCAAATATTACGCTGTCTCCATTTATTGAAACCTTTCCCTCTGGGGCATAAATAATCCCCTGTAGTTCTATGTTAGATGCATTTATATTTATGTTTCCTTTTTTACTGCATAAAATCATATTATTTCCATTTATTTCAGATGTTCCAATATTAATGCTTTCTTCACTTACAACCATGTCATTAATACTACATCTACCTACATAAATATCTGTTGTACCTGACGAATATATCGTTTTTTCACCTAAATATGAATCATTTGAAATCACTACATTTTCATTACTTATTGTATCATTATCCATATTATACATTATTCCATCAAGAATGCTGTTTTTATCTTTATCATATATATCAATTTTGCTCACAATATTTTTATTATTTGACTGAATATTAGTTGTATCTGCATATATACATATGTTATCTGCATATTCATCCAATTCACTCTTATCCAATGTGCACTCCGCTATCGCCTGTATTACCATGCAATTTGCCAAATATGACATTGATACTAATATACATACTATTGACTTTATTATTTTTTTTGCTCTATCATTCTTCTTCATCTTCATAATTCCTCCATCATATTCTTAAAATACCTATATTTCCCTGTACCTTCATCTGGAAACAATACATTAAAATACTCAAAACTAAATTCCGCCTCTGCCAATTCTCTATCTATCACGTTTTTCTTAAACACCTCCTCTATATATTTCTCATCATACATCTCATCATCTTTATCCACTACAAACCTTATATTAAATTTTCCTATATCCTTCTGCTCTATCTGGAACTGCGTTATTGTCCCCTCTAGCATATAATTAACAACTTCTACTGCCCTTACCAGTGCATATGGCGTTTTTTTTTCACCATTTTTACACATAATAAAGTCATTTACTCTTCCTGAGTTTAGTTGCAACACCGGACTTTGATTTCCACATTTACACTTTACACCTTTTTTTATCTTTCCCCTGTCACCTATTCTGTATCTTATAAGCGGCATTGCTGTATTGGTTCGAGTAGTAACAATAAGCTCCTGTTCTCTCTCTCTTCCTGTTTCTTCTACATATACATTTGATTCTAATATATGCATATGTCCATATGGACACTCATACGCTATACTGTTAAATTCGTTTGCTCCATATTGGTTTGCTATCTGACAATCAAAATGCTCCGCTGTCATTTTTCTAACACTGTCCGTTAATATTTCACCTGAAAATTCTATGTATCTGACACTGTCCAAACCTTTAAGTTTATATCTGTCTATGCATTCGCACAATAACACTGCCATACTTGGCTGCAACAATAACCATACAGGCTTATATTCCTGCATTTTATTATATATCTCTACTAAATATTTCATATCTATATTTGATTTTAAAAATCCTAGGGAGTTCTTATCATAGAAATATACATCCTCTGCTTCTCCTACATAATGTATCGTATAAAAGAAACATAATCTGTCATTAGGCTTAATACCATAATACCTGTTTCGGTAATACCATAATGGTAACATCGACCTTCTATAATCATCAATTTTCCAATATATCTCCATATATTTTCCTGTCGAACCTGAAGTTCTAGCTGATATAAGTTTTTCATTCATTAATAATGGAATAGCAGATACTGCCAACGATGATGAACCACTTTTTACAACAGTATTTTTTTCTATTACGGGAATATCCGTCCAATTTTCTATTGAATCAATATCTATACCCATATTATAATACATCGGAACTTCGTTATATACTTTTCTAATTTGTTTCCTTATTTCTTCGTCTATCATTAACATACCCCCATTTTTTTATATAAATATTCCAAAACTTTATCATAATTATCAAATAACTCTATCAAATTCACATCTAAACCAAAGATAATTTTAAATCCATCTTCTATATCTGATATGATCTCCATTAAAGAAACTGAATCCATTTCCAAATCAGTTATAAAGCTTTTTCCACAATAATTTTCTATATGGCCGTTTTTGCCATATGCTTGTATTATCTCATCAAGCTGTTTTTTTATTTCACTTCTGTTCATTTTGACATATTGTACCCCTATTCTATAAATTTTCTTTTTGATTATCTCTGCATCATAAATATTTGTAATAAATTATCCATCATTTACTTTATTTTTGATTATTTATTTCAATATTAAAAAATTCTGTCCAATTTATTATTTTTTTATAATTACATTGTTTCCTATCATTTTCAAGTCAATATAATTTACTTAATAAAAATATCATATATTTTAATTTTTGTCAATCTTTAACTTATATTTTTCTATTTTTCTATTTTTTCTATTTTTCTATTTTCTTGTTAAATAAGTAATACTTACCCTGCACCCTAAAGTTCAGTCTTCCCATAGCGTTTGCAACCACTTTGTTACCATGACCTCTGATGACTTCTCGCCATTCGTTGTTACTACAAGTTTCATACTCTATTTCTGCCTACTGACGAGACCTTCCTTGGTACCACACGTTTCTTTCTCTCCATACATCTGCCACATTTACCATAGTTAATTACGAGTAGTTATTGGACTTCGGTTTGTATTGCAACCTTATCCTTAACTATAGCCTAATGTGATTCTGTTCATCAGACCAGAGATTTGCCTCCATCTTCCTTCAGATTCCACCTCACGATGTCACCCTTGGTCTTGGCTGTATCCTTCCCACTACTAGAGCGGATTAGGGACTTTTACCCGTTAGAAACGTGCTCCGCAAGGCGCATAACAAAAAATGCCTCTCTGTCTGAGCCACAGAGAGGCTGTGTCCGTTAGGACATTTTGCATTTTTCGCGGAGCATCCACTTTGGAGTGGGTGCTTTTCCTATGCTTAATATAACACAGCAAATTAGAAATTTCAATCACAATATTCCAAATTATTTCACCTTATAATATCTCCTGTAAAATCCTTTTTCCTAAACCTGAATGTTCTGCTCTGATAATCCCCCCACATATCTATAACAATTCCAACATTCATAAGCTCATCACCGCCATACACCTTTCCTTCGCCTAAAAGCTCATAATCAGCATCAGGCTCCAATGCAGTAAGCTTAAGCCTTGTAACCGGCGGATTTACCTTACTGTTTATTCTGAAATATGCTGCAAATATGTCCTTCTTATCCTCTGATATAAACTGCCATGCAGTTTCGTTGCCCTCAAAAGGACTCTTAAGTCTGTACATATCCGCTGATGGTACAAAGGTTCTTAGTTCCTTATATCTTTCCACCTGTTTCCTGACAATTTCCTTTTCCTCATCAGTAAACTTCATTAAGTCAAGCTCATAGCCGAAGTTTCCGCTCATTGCCACATCCCCTCTTATCTTAAGGTCTGTAACTCTGCCTGACTGATGGTTCGGCACAGCCGATACGTGGGAACCCATGGCACTTACAGGATATACTAAGCTTGTGCCGTACTGTATATAAAGTCTTTCTATGGCATCTGTATCATCACTTGTCCATGTCTGAGGCATATAGTAAAGAATACCTGCATCAAATCTGCCTCCTCCTCCTGAACAGCTTTCAAACAATACATCAGGATGGCTTGAAACTATTGTGTCCATAACTCTGTAGAGTCCAAGCATATATCTGTGTGGCATTTCCTTTTGTCTTTCACCCGGAAGTCCTGCCGAGCCGAGATTTGTCATATGTCTGTTCATATCCCACTTTACATATGCTATATTTGCTTCATCAAGTACAGTAGATATAGCATTTATAATATAATCGCAAACCTCTTCCCTGCTTAAATCAAGTGTAAGCTGTGCCCTGCATTCTGTACGTGTTCTTCCTTTTACGTGAATACACCAGTCCGGGTGGGCTCTGTATAAATCACTGTCAGGTGATACCATTTCCGGCTCAAACCACAGTCCAAACTTTACTCCCTCTGCATTTACCTTTTCTGCAAGTCCCTTTATTCCGCTAGGCAGCTTCTCCTTATTTACATACCAGTCTCCCAGTGAACAATTATCTCCGTTTCTCTTTCCAAACCAGCCGTCATCAAGTACAAGAAGCTCTATGCCAAGTGCAGCCGCCTCCTTTGCCAGTCCTACTATTTTTTCCTCATTAAAATCAAAATATGTAGCCTCCCAGTTATTAGCCAGTATTGGTCTTACCTCATCTCTGTATTTTCCGCGTACAAGTCTTGTTCTGTATAATTTATGATAATTCCTTGACATTTCCCCAAGTCCCTTACCGGAATATACCATAACTGCTTCCGGCGCCTGAAATTCCTCTCCTGCTTCAAGGAGCCATGAAAAATCATAATCATTAATACCCATAAATGCTCTTGCTTTAAATATCTGGTCTACCTCTACTCCTGCCGTAAAGTTACCGCTGTATACAAAATTAAATCCATACACCTTTCCCTGATTTTCATCTGCATTTTTTCCTACAAGTGCAAAAAACGGGTTAAGCTGATGGCTTGATGCCCCACGTCTGCTTTCTATTGACTGTATTCCGCTTCTTAAAGGTGTTCTTTCTATATGACGTTCTCTTCCCCATGCACCGGAAAGCTCTATCATATCGTATTCACTATCCTCAAAATCCACATTTACACTCATTATCCTGTCAAGTCTTACACTTTCATTTCCTTCATTAACCACTTTGACATTTCTTGTAATGGCATCAATTTCATTATAAACAGTATATTGAAGAATAACCTTTATGTTTTTTACTTTATCCTTAAGAATAATATTAAGGGTATCCGCCTCTGAATCTTTCTCCACATATGTTGCCGGAAGTCCCTTAAGCTTTGGTTTTCCTTTTATCAGTTCATAGCTGTCATATGTAAGTTCCAGCACCCTGCTGCCATCACTAAATTCCATAGAAACAGCAGGTATTCTGAAATCCGTATTGCAGCCTGTCGGGTATTCCTGACATACATAATCAAGTGAATATGACCTGTCCTCAAGCTCCGTATTTGCAGAAAATCCCAAATTTCTAAGAAGCAGGGCATTATCAATATCCGGATTTCGTTTCAGCCTGTCACCCCAATAAACATGACATAAATACTTCCCCTTAGCTACCGCCATAATATAGCTTGTCCTAGGTGTTTTCAAATGAAACACCATATTCTTTTCACACACATCAATACTCATACCTTTTTTCTCCTTATTTATTTTATATGTAATTTTATAATAACACGGATAGAATTAATTGTATATGTTTAAATGTGAAATGAATATGTGCAAATGCGATACTGTTCGTGTTGCAATTTCAAAACCTGCTGAGATTTTGTTTCCAAAATTGGCATTTTCCTTAATTTTCTCAGACATATAGCCTTGTGAAATTTGTGGCGGAATTATAAAGATTTTCTCAAATATTCTGCTGTAATGGTATGCGCCTGTTCGACCATTTCCCTTGGTGTCCCTGTAAAGACAATCTCACCGCCGGCAGTACCTCCATCCGGTCCGACATCAATCAGCCAGTCAGCACGCTTCATCACATCCAGATTATGTTCAATTACAATTACGGTATTTCCCCGGTCCACCAAACCATCCAACAGTTCCATTACCGTCTTGACATCAGAGGCATGTAGCCCTGTAGTAGGTTCATCTAAAACATAGATGTTTCCCTTTTTATACAAATCCTTTGCCAGTTTCACTCGCTGACGCTCGCCTCCTGAAAGGGTACTAAGCGGCTGACCCAGGGACAAATATGGCAGTCCCACCTCCAGCATAGCTCCCAAAGCATTTTTTAGTTTCCTGTTTTCCTTGAAAAACTCGTAGGCATCCCCTGCAGACATCTCAAGAATCTCCACAATGTTTTTGCCCTTATATTGATAAGACATAGCTTCATGACTATACCTTTTTCCTTCACAGGCTTCACAAACCGTAGTAACCGGATCCATAAATACCAGCTCTGTGACAATATGCCCCCGTCCGCCGCATACAGGACATGCGCCCTTGCTGTTAAAAGAAAACAGTCCGGCATCCACACCATTTTCTTTCGCTATCACTTTTCGTATCTCATCAAAAAATCCCAAAAATGTAGCCGGAGTAGAACGTCCTGTGGCAGTCACCGGTGACTGGTCCACTAAAACCACCCGATCATCATACTGTTTTGCAAATACATCTCGGATAAGGGAACTTTTTCCGGAACCGGCTACGCCGGTAACCACAGTCAGTACATTGAGAGGGATATCCACGGATACATTTTTCAGATTATGGACACCGGCATTTCGTACCGGGAGAAATTTTTGGGGCATTCGCGGCATTTCCTTTAACAACTCGGTATGCTTCATAGCATTTCCGGTTCTGGTTCCGGAGAGAAGCAGAGCTTCATAGCTTCCCTGAAACAAAATCTGACCACCGTTTTTTCCTGCTAAAGGACCAACATCAATGATTTCATCAGCAATAAAAATCACGTCCTTGTCGTGTTCCACCACAAGAACAGTATTTCCTCTGTCACGCAAGCTCTGCAAAAGTTTTGTCATACGATACACATCTCTTGGATGCATTCCCGTGCTGGGTTCATCGAAAATGTAGGTCATGCCGGTAAGAGCACTGCCCATATAACGTACTAACTTTAACCGTTGTGCTTCTCCTCCGGACAAGGTGGATGATTCCCGATCCATGGATAGATAGGGCAGACCAATATCTATCATACGCTCAAGAGACGCAGTCAGAGTGTCCACAATGCTTTGGACTCTGGGATCGGTGATTGTGCACAGTACCTTAACCAGCTCGGTAAATTCCATGGCACACATTTCATCAATGCTGTAGCCCGCCACCTTGCAGGAAAGGCTTTTATCGTTGAGCCGTCGCCCCCGGCAGACCGGGCAGGTGCGCTCTTCCATGAACTGATTGAGCTTTCGCAGCGTGTGGTCGTTCTGCTCCTCGGGTCCTTTCATCAAGCATAAACGCTGAAATTGTGTTTTGATCCCCTCGACCCGCTTATGCGCCCGGGGTCCGTCCGGTTCCCTGCTGCCGAACAGAAGCAGATTCCGCTCTTCCGGTGTATAATCCCGGTACTTTTTATCCAGGTCGAACAGACCCGATCCTGTGTACAACTTCCAATAGTAGTTTCCCACACCGAATGCCGGCAGATCCAGCATGCTTTCGTTCCATGATTTTTCCGGGTCTATGGCCCGTTCCACATCTAAGTCCAAAATTTTTCCGATGCCGGAGCAGGTTTTGCACATACCGTTTGGGTCGTTAAAGGAAAAGTAAGAAGCCGTCCCCGCATACGGCGTTCCTATGCGGGAATAGAGCAGGCGCAGGGCGGCGTACATATCGCTGATGGTGCCCACGGTAGAGCGGGCGTTACCTCCAAGTCTGGACTGATCCACAATGACCGAAGCGGAAAGATTATCGATTCTCTCCACCTTTGGCTTTTCATATTTGGGCAGTCTTCCGCGCATAAAGGCAGTATACGTTTCGTTCATCTGCCGCTGGCTCTCAGCAGCGATTGTGTCAAATACAATACTGGATTTCCCGGAACCTGATACTCCGGTGAAAACCACAATTTTACCTTTTGGGATATCCAGCGATACCTTTTTCAGATTGTTCTGACGAAGACCGCGGATAATAATATGATCTTGAGAAATCATAGCAAACTCCTTTCTACATTTTCATTTTTTGCTGTACTCATCAAAAAATTTCTACAGCTTACCTAACTAAATCTAATCTCATAAATAATAATTCCACCAAAACGGATGGCATCACTTTTGGCATAATAAAAAGATTCTTATTTCCATTTATTTCACCGGAATCTGAATTTCAGTAAGCCATTCATTTTCTGTTTCTTTATTCCATACGCCATCTATATAAGACTCTCTGATGTTTCCACAAATCTCATATCCGTTTTTTTCAATATATTGAAGAAGCATAGCATAGGATTCATGCAAGGTGTTATAAGAACCTTTATGAAAAATACATGCCGCCATAGGTACTGTTGGAAACACTTTAAACGCTATCTCCCCTGAATCCTGTTTTTTCTCTGTGACCGCCTCACAGATTTCTACAAGTATATCCTCTTCCTTATATTCAGGTTCCAGATAGTGAGTAAAACAATACGCCGGTTGCGCACATTTACAGTCTGACAATTCCATCTGTGCTCCCATTTGCGGCATTAATTCAAACAGTGCATCATATGACTTTATTCTCCGTTTCATGGTACAGACAATTACTTGCGGTATTTCTTTGATAAGAACAGGCGCTGATAAATTTATACTTTCTCTTGCAAGATAACTTTCAACCTGTGAAAGCTTGTCGGTAAAAACCGCAATTTCTTTTAAAATTTCCTGCTTTTTCTCAAGTAAAAAGGATTTTTCTTCTACTCCGTCTATAATTTTACGAATATCATCTATGGAAAATCCCATATTTTTTAAGGCAATAATTCTGTGTAACTGTGCCATCTGACCTGCCGCATAATAGCGGTAACCGTTCTCCTCATCCACATATACCGGAAGTAGCAGTTTCTGCTCATCATAATAGCGAAGTGTCTTTATGGTTACACGATTCATATTGGCAAACATACCAATCTTATATAACTGCTCTTTTTCTTTATTCTTACAGCTTTGATGCTGCTGATTCATTTTCATTTCTTTCATATTTACCTCCTTTTTGCTTGTAGGGCTATGATATAACCTCCCCCAAGGGACGAGTCAAGCATTTTTTCCTCAACTTTTTCTATTCCTTTTATTCATTTTCAATATTGCAAATGCAACATAATATAATACCGCTATATGATTAACAGAGGTCGTCTGTCTAAGAAAATGGCTGAATAGCCATTTTCGATTTACGACCGCCGCTTATCAGATAGCGGTATTATATAAATAAAACTTCTTATCTCATTCCTTTTTACAGCTTCTTTATTCTCTCAATCGCCTCCACAGTATTCTCATATTTACCAAATGCTGTCAGTCTGAAGTAGCCCTCTCCGCTTGGTCCGAAGCCTGAACCCGGAGTACCCACTACATTTGCCTCTTTTAACAGGTAATCAAAGAATTCCCATGAAGTCATATTGTCAGGTGTCTTAAGCCAGATATATGGTGCATTTACACCACCTGATACAGTGTAGCCTGCCGCTGAAAGTCCGTCTCTTATAACCTTTGCATTGTTCATATAATAAGCTACCTGCTCTGCAGTCTGCTTTTTGCCCTCTGCTGAATATACAGCTTCTCCTGCTCTCTGGATAATATATGGGGCACCGTTAAACTTTGTTCCGTGTCTTCTTGCCCAAAGTGCATTTAAGCTTACATCACCGCACTTAAGCTCCTTCGGAACTACAGTAAATCCAAGTCTTGTTCCTGTAAAGCCTGCATTTTTTGAAAAGCTTCTAAGCTCTATGGCACATGTCTTTGCTCCTTCACACTCATATATGGTATGCGGAACGTCTTCTTCTGAAATATATGCCTCGTAGGCTGCATCATAAATTATAACTGCTCCAACCTTATTTGCATAGTCAACCCA
>CAMENQ010000051.1 GCA_945928585.1 uncultured Roseburia sp.
TATCAGATTTTGAGATGGAATACTACTTTGAAAAAAGTATTATCCAGACTCTGGAGTATAAGATATTTATAGTATGCTCTATCATGTGGCTCGTGTGTTTTTCAATATTTATGTCCATAGTAATATATTCAAGGAGTACGGAGAAAAAACTGGAGGAAGCGTTAAGAAAGGCTGAGGAGTCAAAGGAGGCTACATATATTGCTACAGCAACACAGCAGATTCTTGAAAAGTTTGTATTAGTCGATTTTGAGAAAAAAACATACCGTATTCTTATGAGTGGCAGTGATAAATCAGGCAAAACAGAGGGTGATTATGAGAAAATCAGGCAGAAGCTTATTGATACTCAGGTATCAGAGAAGAACAAGCTTGAAGTTTCCAGAATTACTGAAATGGAAAATCTCCAGAGGGAGCTTGCAGAACATAATGGAGTAACAACATTCACTTCCCATATTATGTCAGAAACAGGGGAAGAATGGAAAATGTATTATTGTATCAGCATCAGAAAAAATGGTGAGCTGGTCAGAAAGGCTGTAATAACGAAATCTGATATTACTGATACAATTATGGAAAGAAAGAAAAATGAGATAGCACTGGAGAAGGCAGTAGAGGAAGCAAGAATTGCTAATCATGCAAAAAGTCAGTTTCTTTCAAATATGTCCCATGAAATAAGAACACCAATAAATACTATTCTTGGTATGAATGAAATGATACAGAGAGAAAGTAGTGAGGATGTAGTACTAAGATACTCAAATGACATAAAGTTTGCAGGAAATATGCTTCTTGGTCTTATTAATGATATTTTGGATTTTTCAAAAATAGAGGCGGGAAAGATAAATATTATTCCGGAGCAGTATGAACTGTTTTCGCTTGTAAATGATTTATGGAGTATGACAAGGGCACGTGCAAAGGAGAAAAATCTTGAACTTAAGCTTGAGATAGATAAAAATCTTCCGTCAATTTTATATGGTGATGATTTGAGAATCCGCCAGATTATTATGAATATTCTGACCAACGCAGTCAAATACACAAATGAGGGAAGTGTGTTATTTACTATGAAGCAGTTGGAAAAGGATGATGATACAATATTCTTACTTGTATCGGTGGAGGATACCGGTATTGGCATAAAAGAAGAGGAAATAGAAAAGCTTACAAAACCTTTTGAAAGACTTGATGAAAAGAAAAACAGAAATATAGAGGGAACAGGTCTGGGAATGAGTATAACAACAAATCTTTTAGCTTTAATGGGCAGCAGATTACAGGTTGAAAGTACTTATGGTAAAGGGTCAAAATTCTACTTTTCATTAGAACAGAAGGTTGTAGACCGGACACCGGTTGGTGACTTTGATGAAAGATTTAAGGAAGAATATACGGTTAAAAAGGATAAGGCATTGTTCCATGCGTCACGTGCAAGGATTTTAGCTGTAGATGATACACCGGTTAATCTTACTGTTGTAAAAGAGCTTCTTAAAAGAACCGGAATACAGGTTGACCTTGCAAATAGCGGAAAAGAATGTCTGAAAATGGCAGAAAATCAACAATATAATGTGATTTTTATGGATTACAGAATGCCGGAGATGGATGGAGTTGAAACTCTGCATAATTTAAGACAGAATGAGGGAATAAATAAAAATACTCCGGTAATTGCACTTACAGCTAACGCATTATCAGGAGCAGAGGAAAAATATAAGGCAGAGGGCTTTGATGATTTTCTTGCAAAGCCGGTTCAGGGAAATAAGCTGGAGCAGATGATCTTTAAGTATCTGCCTGAAAATATATTAGATACGGAGGAAAGTATGTATACAGAAATTGATGTAGAGGCAGGAATAGCAGCAAGTGGTGGAGAAACAATATATAAAAAGGTTATTGTTGAGTTTACAAATCTTGCAGCAAAGGGTATTAAGGAACTTAAGGATTTGGCAGAAAGTGAGGATATTGTTAATTTTACCATAAAAGCTCACGCGCTGAAAAGCACGGCACGCTTAGCCGGTGCTTTAGGACTGTCAGAAGAAGCAAAGCAGATGGAATCATGGGGTAATGAAAAGAACCTTGACAAAATAAAAGAAAATCTGGAAAAATTACTTATTCATTACAGGACTGTAGCTGACAAAATGAACGAAATGCTTGATGACAAGCCGTCAGAGGATAAGCCGGATATAGATATAGAGGAATTTAAGGAGCTGTTAAATGCCATATTAGAATATTCAGGTGCATTTGATTTTAAAAATGTGGATAAGGTTATGAGTGAAATAAACAAGTACAAGCTTCCAGATGATGCATATAACGGAATGGAGCAGCTTAAAAATGCAGTATTTGAGGTAGACTCAGATGAGATAGAAAAGCAGGTAAAAGCTATACAGGAAACTTTGTCATAATGTTGACATTTGGCAATCATTAGTTTATAATCACAAAATAGTAATAATTGGCTAAAGTGTGCCTTTTTTCAGAAAGTACCGTAGCCTGTATATTAATATGATTAGGAGTAAATAGAAAATGAGTTCAGAAAACATTTATCGCAGCAGAACCTTAAATGAAATATCAGAAGCTGACGTAGGAGCTACACTTAAGGTAGCAGGATGGGTAGAAAATATCCGTGACCATGGCGGAGTTTCATTTATAGACCTTAGGGATATGTATGGCGTACTTCAGGTAGTTATGCGTGATACAGCACTTATGGATGGTATCACAAAGGAAGAATGCATATCTATAGAGGGTATCATAGAACACAGAGACGAGGAAACATATAATCCAAAAATACCTACAGGTACTATCGAGCTTGATGCAAAGAAGGTAGATATACTTGGAAAGGTATACAAGCAGCTTCCTTTTGAGATAATGACTTCAAAGGAAACAAGAGAGGACGTAAGACTTAAGTATCGTTACCTTGACCTTAGAAATCAGAAGGTAAGAGACAATATGGTATTCCGTTCACAGGTTATAAGCTTCTTAAGACAGAAAATGACAGAGATGGGCTTTTTGGAAATACAGACACCTATACTTTGTGCATCAAGCCCGGAGGGAGCAAGAGATTACATTGTTCCTTCAAGAAAGTTTAAAGGTAAGTTTTATGCACTTCCACAGGCTCCACAGCAGTACAAGCAGCTTCTTATGGTGTCCGGATTTGATAAATATTTTCAGATAGCACCTTGCTTTAGAGATGAGGATGCAAGAGCAGACCGTTCACCGGGCGAGTTTTACCAGCTTGACTTTGAGATGAGTTTTGCCACACAGGAAGATGTATTCAGAGCAGGTGAGGAGGTTCTCTCAGCTACATTTGAAAAGTTTGCACCGGAGGGAAGCGTAGTAACAAAAGCTCCATATCCTGTTATCAGCTATAAGCAGGCTATGCTTGAGTTTGGTTCAGATAAGCCTGATTTAAGAAATCCACTTCGTATAGTAGATGTGACAGATTTCTTCCAGAGATGTACATTTAAGCCTTTCCATGGCAAGACAGTAAGAGCCATTAAGGTACACGCTGAAATGTCAAAGGGCTTCCATGAAAAGCTTCTTAAATTTGCACAGGAAATCGGTATGGGTGGACTTGGATACCTTGAAGTACTTGAAGACAAGACCTATAAGGGACCTATAGATAAGTTTATTCCTGATGATATGAAGACAGAAATAGCAGATTTGGCAGGACTTGAAGCAGGAGATACCATATTCTTTATAGCAGACAATGAGGAGCAGGCAGCTCTTTATGCTGGCCAGATAAGAAATGAGTTAGGCCGCAGACTTGACTTATATGAGAAGAATGCATACCGCTTCTGTTTTGTAAATGACTTCCCTATGTATGAGTATGATAAGGAAGAAAAGAAGATAATCTTTACACACAATCCGTTCTCTATGCCACAGGGAGGATTAGAAGCACTTAATACAAAGGAGCCTACAGAAATTCTTGCATACCAGTATGATATAGTTTGTAACGGCGTAGAACTTTCTTCAGGAGCAGTAAGAAACCATGACCTTGATATTATGGTTAAGGCATTTGAAATAGCAGGCTACACAGAGGAGGACCTTAAGGAGAAGTTTGGTGCACTTTACAATGCATTCCAGTTTGGCGCTCCGCCACATGCAGGTATGGCACCGGGAGTAGACCGTATGATTATGCTTCTTAGAAATGAAGAAAATATAAGAGAAATTATTCCATTCCCTATGAACGGAAATGCACAGGATCTTATGTGCGGCGCACCGGGAGAGGTGACAGAGCAGCAGCTTAGAGAAGTGCATATAAAGGTACGTCAGTAAAAAAAGCGCCGCAGGCAGCGGCGCTTATAAATTCGCATTCGCGAATTTTTAGTAGCACAAATTAACGTTGTTGCTTTAGAAATTTTATATTACGTTACAAAGCGCCGCAGGTTGTGGCGCTTATATATTCGCATTCGCGAATTTTTGGTTGCATTAATTTACGTTGTTGCTTTAGGAATTTCTTATTACGATTAAGTTTAGCCTTGCGATGTAGCGAATACTCCGCAAGGCTGAACTTTTCTTAGTGCGGCAGCTATATGTAAATGAAAATATTAAATGTGACAACAAAAATTTGTTTTATTGAAAATTCACATTCTTTTTATGTCGTCTGACTAATACAAACACTGTCGTAAATATAGCGGCAGCCACTGTAAATGCAATGGCAGAAATCATTACTATAACAGTATGTGTAATATAAGCATCAGCTTTGCTTAGGGATTCATAAGCCAGTTCTATGTAGCTTATACTGTTCTCAAATACTTTTCTTAAAATAAACCATACCCATAAGCCGATAGCTGAAATCCAGCTTACAATAGAAATATAAAGCCATATAAATCCCGGCTTTTTCGGTTTAACATTTTGTGCTGCAAAAGATACTTTATCTGCTTTTCCGCCGGTTTTCTTAGATGATTTTTTATAAGCTTTAGTATTTTCGCTGCCATAAGTATTATTAACATTATTATTTTCTAATCTGCCGGTTTTTTTCCTGTTTCGTTTTTTAGTAAATATAACTACTAAAATAATTCCCACAACTGAAATCACAAGCCCCACAAAAAGTGGAAGAAGCTTTAAAAATATATTGTCTGCTGCAAGTATACCGTTACTTTCTTTTGTTACTGTAGCAGTAAGAGATGTGCCAAGTTCTCCGGTTGAGGCTTCTATAAGTACATTATTGTCTCCGTCGTCAAGCTCCAGTGTATATGTAAAAATGCCATTTTCTATATCAGCCTTATTTCCGTTGACAGTAACCTCAGAACAGTTTGTACTACCTGTTATGATAATATAATCATTTGAAGTAGTTATTCCGTCAATATCATGGCTTAAGCTTAAAGAAGGAGAAATGGCAGTTATGTTAGCCATTCGGTTATATGTGTGAATATAACCATCCTTGTCAGCGAATGAAACCATAATGGTATTTCTAGAGTCGGGAAGTGTTATAAAGCTGCTTCCGTCACCATCAAGTGTGCGGGTTTCTGAGTTGTTATTTACGGTAAAGGTAACGTCAGTATTATCAGCACCTGAGTATTCAAAGGTCCATATATCAGAATCATTTAATCCGCTTTCAGGAAGAGTAAGCTTAAGGGAATCATCAGAAGTGATATTTACCCTAAACTCAGAAAGGTCTGAAACAAGTCCTGAATTATTGCGGACGCTGATTTTAAACTTAGGAGACTGAGATTCATCTTCATATGTGAAAAAGCCTGATTTTCCGTCAGAGACAGGATATTCTCCTGCGGAAATGAGTTTATCATCAAGATAATATTCTACATATACAGACTTAATATTGTAATTTATATGCTTATCCCAGTCTAGGGTTATGGATTTTGAATCATGGGCTACTGTTATATCTACTGCGTCTAAGGGTTCAGGAGATTTTGAATTTGTATAGGAAAATGAATCACTGTAGGCATAATCAAAAATCTCAGAACCGTTGTCATTATATGAAACATAAAGCAGAAGATAGTATTCACTGTATGTGCTTAAATCAGCCAGTGAAACATCTACAGTTACATCTTCTCCGGTATTTCCGCTGCCGTTTGCAAGCTCTTTTCCGTTCAGCGTATCTTTAGAGGTAACTGCCATAACAGAAAAATTGTAGCCGGTATTTTCGGCACCGGAAACATTGAAGGTTACAGGCAGTTTTTCATCTGCTAATGTGCCTGTATTAAAGGCCGTAATCCAGAAATCCGTATTCTGGATTACACTTCTTACCGTAAGATGGTCGTTTGAACCTTTGTCATAGGTGATAGTCCATTGACCGGCCTCAGCACCACCGATAAATACGGTGGTTGAGGAAGAACCGGCAAATACGGTAATATTGTCAGTGTCGGTATTTTTATCTATCTTCTGGCCGGAAGGAGAGGTGATAGTAAATGAAATATCATTATGCTCATATTCAATTATGACAGCCACATCATGTACCTCACCATAATTGAAAAGCTCAGAGGTACTTTCATCTGCAAAGGCTGTAAAAATCATATCAGGTAAAAGCAGTATGACAGCTACAATCAGAGCAAGAGTGGCGGATAAATGTTTTCTTAGTTTAAACATTACGTTTTCCTCCTGAAAATTTTTAATAAAGAGTAACACTTGGAAGCCAGTCACCACTTGTAAAGGTAATACGGACACCACCGTCTCTTCCTGAGGTATAGTCATCACTCTTTATAAGTATGGTAAACTGAGAGCTGTTATTATGTATTCCCATTATGAAGTTACCCTCTAAGTCACCTGTAAATTTTTTAAATATCTTAATATTGTAATCAATTTTTCCATTGCTCATCACACCGGCAAATTTATTATTTATATCTACCTGTGAAGAACCGCTTACATTAAATTTCAGATTATTGCCAAAGTCAAGGTTTAATTCATTTGATATGGCAGCGTGAACTCCGGCAACCTGACTGTCATCAATGCCGAGAAGATAATTGCTGTAATCATAATGACCTATATCTACCTCAAGCTTTCCAAGAGTTACAACCTCCAGTAAAACGGCACTTGTGTCAAGGGAAACATTCCAGTTGCTAAGTGTAAGGCTGAGTTTTGTTTCATCCAGTGTAAGGATGGAAATATCTAAAATATCTCCAAGGAAGGAGCTTAGTCCCGGAATAATTTCATTAAGCTTAAAGAAATTCACGGCACATTGGCCATACCATGTAGCACCAAGAAGTCTTGAACCCATAGAGGCATCCTGCTTTTCACCGGATAAGCCCTCTACACCTGCGTGAAAATCATTAATCGTTACAGGAGGCACCTTTACTACATTAAAATCAATATCTGCGGCAAGGTCAAGTGCATCAAAGCGTCCGTCGGCAATGCCTATAGTAAAGCCAAAGCTTACGCCGTCATCGTCACCAAACAGAGGAACACCGTCTATGGAAACGGAAAGACCTGCCCTATAATCGTGGTTAAATGTATCTAATGAAAGCTCCACGTGTGATACGGATAATTCAGCCGGACCTAAGTGTAGAGATTTATTACCTGACAGATTAAGGTCAGATGACAGGCTGTAAACGATGCCTGCCTTATCCTTTGTGATAACGAAGGAGGCCTCCTCGCCTGTTGCCGATATAGGAGATTCCACATAGTCTAAAAGGTTATTAAGAGTAGGGAAATCAAAATTTACACTTGATATAGTCAGGTTTATATACTCCGGATGAAGCTCTATATATGGGTCATATATTGAAAGCGGTCCATAGTATAGTTTTCCGTAAGCATTATACTTATCAAAATTATCACTGTCCTTATATAAGGTAATGTTCTTTAAAGGAGGCATTGATATTGTATTGTCATAAAATGAACTAAGGAGTCCCGGAAGAGATATATTGTACGCAATATAGGAACCGGAATTATCCTCCAGTGACAATGTGTTTCCGGCTAGGCTTCCAGTAAGTGTAACATCACCATTGAAATGCAGATAATTATTCATAACTACATTTCCCTTAAGATATATATTGTTATCCGTAGTGGTGACAGACATTGCTGAGAATGTGTAATCACCGAAGGATATGGAGGAAGAATCACCTTCCTTAAGGATGGATAAGCCGGAAAGCTTAACAGTATTGCCGTCTATAGCGACAGCTACCTCATATGTATCGTAGGCAGTATCGGCAGGAATAGTAACCGTCAGCTTTTTGTCATTTGAAACTGCACAATCAAGATTTGAGTATAATTTGTTTCCTGTTATGGAGACGGAAATGCTTTTTGCCTTATCGAAGCCTGAACCCAGTATGGTAAACTGAGCTTCGTTTGAGGCACCTTTTATAATGGTAGATACTCCAAGTCTGCTTACATTTATACCATTAAGAACTGTTCCGTTATTATCGCTGTCCTCACTGCCATCATCAGAGTCAGAGTAATCAAGTGAATAGTACCTTTTTCCGGTGTAACCATCAGCCTTGTTTGTTATGGTTAAAAGTCTGTCTTTGGAAGTTGTAGTATCTTTAGCCTTATATGTAATAAGGTAGTTATTGTCAAGCTGGTTATGTATAAATGAATATAATTCTTCAAGCTGGACACTGTTGCTGCTGTAAATAAAGCTGCCCATTCCGGAATCAGCAACATTTTGCAGATAATCTGCACTTACATCACCTAAGCCGATGGTATAAAGAACTACATTGTTTTCGATACAACGCTGTCTCAATTCGTTTAGGGCAGCGTCTGTAGCGAAGGAAGAATCCTGACCATCTGTCATTACAATAATAACATTAAAGGAATTTTCTGAAGAAGAAATTCCTTCAAATGCAGCATCGACACCACTGCCGATATACGTACCACCACCGGAAGAAAAGCTGTCTATGGCATCCTGCAGCAGTTTGTCATCTTTAGAAAGACCGGTATTTGAGAGAACCGAAGAATCAAAGGCAATAATGCCAATCTTTTCTTTTGCATTTTTTGATTCTACAAATTTTGATACTGCAGTTTTCAAAGCTTCTATATCACCACTCATACTTCCTGAATTGTCACAGGCAAGGAATATCTGTGAGGAAGAATAATGAACTTTTTCTATGGTATAATCCTCGATAACTGAACCGCAGTCGGAAATTACAATGTTATCCCTATCGGTAATATCAGTGCCGCTTGTAGAAACATAAGCCTTAATAGTTGGAAAATCATCTGTTTTTACTATGCCTATGTTAATCATGGCACGTTTTTCGTTTACATAAGAGTTACTTGTGTTAAGGAAGGAATCAGGTACTGTTATTATGCTTTCATCCATCGGTAATGATGACTTATAAGCATCTGAAAGATAAGAGTCAAGGTTTGTAATATTGTCATTCAGAGATGAGTTATCTACAATGGCATTAATTTCCTCCAGAGCATTTTTAAGTAGTTCATTATCACTGGAATTAAGATTGGATAAGGCATTGTTAAGAGCTTCAAAGGCAGCAGACTTATCTGAAAGTGCGCTGTTGATGCTCGAATCCTGAATATAAAGACCTGCCATATCTTCCTTTGGGGCATTTTCGGGGGAAAGTCTATCCTCTATCTCGGACAGAACAGGATTGCTGTTTTTTGCGGCAATAGTCTGCAGATTAGATTTTATACTGCTGATTTCAGCGTTTGTATAATCATCTGAATCTATATTTTTATAGATGCTGTTACATTTTTTGATTACATCGAAGTAGTCAGCGTTATCAGTAAAATCAGAAGGGAAATCCTCTTCGCTGATAATGCCTGTAATATAAAGATTTGCTATTGCAGCAAGAGCAGTATCATCGTTTGAATTTACTGCATAGTCTATCAGTGTATCATATTTTTCAAGTGTTATAAGTCCTGTTACATAAGAAGACTTTATTTCAGGCAAATCAAATATACTGCTGTCCTCTTTATACAGGCTGTTTAATGAAGATGTCATTTTTTCAATGGTATTATAGCTTTCGCTGTCGCCGGAAGCAATGTACTCATCATATGCAGCAAGAAGCTTACTTGAGGCTGATATGGCTAAGCTAAGACTTTTGGCAGAGCTGTCATTGGAAAGATAATCATCAACTTCTTTTTTTATAGAGCTGATTACGGCTTCAGAACGATTTTCTTCGGATTCTAATGCCTTTGATATATCAGCATCAGAAACTTTTTCAATGCCGTATTCGTCAGGTGATACATCGGAAGTCTTAAGGCTGTTATATAATGCCTGATTTGCCTTGAGTGTGTCAGCAGATATATATGCTCCTGATGAAACTGCATTTACAAAAGCACTTATATCTTCAGGTAAAGAACCTTTATTACGATTTAAAAAGACAGAAAGTGCTTTAGACATAAGAACAGCTTTCTGTTCATCGCCTGTTAATATGCCAAGACGTACGGAAGAAATAAGTCCTTCCTCTGTATCGCCAAAAGCTGAAAACAGTTTGTCAAGGTATGATTTGGCTTCGTCTAAATTGCCGGAAAGCATATTTACATTTGCCATGTAGTTCAGATGTTCGGCAGACATGGCAGAATTACTTTCTTCAGGCGATTTCCAGACGAGAAAGCCGGTGACAATAATTGCACATGATATGACAAGAGAAACCGCTGGAATTAAATATGCTTTTTTCTTTACCATATATATGATGGAAAAGACTATAAGCGGGGAAAGTCCTGCCATAAGTAGTAATCCATTCAATTCATTTTCCTCCTTGTAGTAATTTTGTATGAGAATAAGAGTTATTCTTAATTTTAAGATTATCATATATCATAAGAAAAATCTAGGGAAAAGTGATGCCGGATACATGCGGTTTCAGGAACGGCTTCGATGGTAACGGACGGGATTAGGGGGTGGATATTATGTGTATAAGCTTCGAGGGCAATAAGAAATTTTAATAATGTGCTGCAACTATCTTCTAAGCGGCGGTCATAACTCGAAATTGGCTTATTCAGTCAATTCCTCAGACAGATGACCTCTGCTAAGAAGATAGCCGCAGCACATTATTAAATTTCTAATTGCCTCCTCAATGCTTACAC
>CAMENQ010000052.1 GCA_945928585.1 uncultured Roseburia sp.
CCATGAACAGTACCTGTGATAACCATCTTACCTTTACATGATACATCGCCTACAATCTTTCCATATACATTTATAGAACCGTCTGATGTAATATTTCCGGTAATGGATGTTCCTTTTGTAATTTCGGCAACCTCATCACTCGGTACATCATCATCCTCCGGTATCTCCACAACATTTGATTCTGCTGCACTTGCTGCAGGCTCCGGTTTAGCTTTTTCTTTTTTAGGCTTTTCCGGTATTTCTTCTTTTTCTTCTACAACAGGTTCTTCCTCCTCAACAGGTACCTCTTCCTCCTCAGGTTCTTCTTCGTCGTCAAGTAAATCACTTATGGCATCTAAGTCAATACCTGCCAAAACATCCTCGTCAAGTGTATTTACCATATCGCTGTCCAGTAAATCATCTTCTGCCGGCTCACTCTGTGCCACAGCCTTCTCCTTTTCAGGTTCATCAGTTACAAGCTCGTTTACTGCCTGAGTTAAATCTTCCTTAAAATCCTTTAAAAAACTCATTATTCTTTCCTCCAAGTGTTAATTTACCGTATGGTGTACGGGTGTTGTTGTTTCGACTATAGGTAAAATCTCATAGCCTTCATTAAATAAATTTTCTATGATAATAGGTAACGCCTCAACAGTTGTATCTCTTACTGCCGAATCATGCATAAGAATAATCACTCTGTTATGTCCTGTTACTCCATTCATAACATTTTCAATAATAGCTTCCGGTGTAAGTGTAACCGGAGCTGCATCTCCGCTTGAAACATTCCAGTCATAATATTCAAAACCATTACTTTGAATGTAATCTATATATTCAAGCATATGTGTGGTTCTGGTAGTACTGCTGCCTCCGGGAAACCTGTATATATGACTGTCCACACCTGTTACAGCCTGTATATATGTACGAATCCTTTCCGTATCCTGACTGAAGCTTTCCATTGATTCATAAACCTGACCGAAATCATGTGTGTAAGAATGTAAACCTATGGAATGTCCTCTTTCAACTATCTGCCTGTATCTTTCTTCATTTGCATCACCCTCTTTTCCATTTACAAAGAAGGTAGCCTTCACATTATACCTGTCAAGAATGTCTAATATATTGCCGGTATTCTCACTTGGTCCGTCATCAAATGTAAGATATGCTATCTTTTCATATACAAGCTCCGGATTTACTGTAACATTAGACAAATCTTCCGTTTCAATCTCCTTTGTTTCTTCCTCCGGTTTAGTTTCTGATGTTTCTGATGTTTCTGCCAGCTTCTTTTCTGCATTTTTAAGTTCATCATTTACTTTATCAATACGCTCTGATAAAATAGCGTTTCGAATAAGTAATCCGATACAGGATGCAAATAATACAAAAAGAACAGTAAAATTTGTTCTGACCAAAATTTTTTTTATACGATTTATTCTGACTCTGCGTTCCGGTGTTAATTCACCCATATCTATCCTCCATAAATAATATGTGCAAAAACAGCACACAGATACATTGTACCATATTTTTTTAATAATGGTACAAGAATTTTACAATAATTGCAAATTTTAATTTTTTTCCCATTCATCATATGAAATCCAATTCTCGTATGGATGCATATGTTCAAACTTATTTACCGTTTTCTTTTGGGAGTTATACAGTGAAAGCAGCTGTTCCTTTTCTTGCTGTTTCTCACTGTCATATTCTCTCATATCACCATATATTTTTTCAACCTCAGATTTTCTGTAATATTTTCCAAAATACCACAATGCATTATCTTTACCGTTTTCACTGCATTTTTCCGTTACTATTCTGCTTGTCATTTTATGATGTGTATGTCCGTATTCCCCATCAGGATTATGAGTAACTATAATTTCCCAGTCTTTTGATTCTATAATTTTACCAATATCACTGACTATATAATCCCATACCTTTTCCCAGTCATCTCTTTTGCCTAACACCTTATCAGGATAGGATAATATTATACCCTCATTTCCTGATTTTTCAAGGACATTATTAAACTCCTCTTTTCGCACTGAATTGTTACCATTTGTAATGCATACCACAAAATATTCACCATCGAGCAAATGCATACCTCCCCAGATAGTCTCATCATCAGGATGTGCCACTATCATAAGCTTTCTTGCCTGACTTCCTGATATTTCAGATATATCATCATCAGAAAGCGGTTTTATATGATATGCTTTATATATGTGAATTGACACGGCTATAACGACAATAGCTGCAATTCCTAAGAGTGCCACAGTTATTTTTTTCAAAATTTGTTTCATACTCTATTCCCTTCTGCTAATCTTTTTTTACTAATAAGCTCCAGCAAAAACATTAATGCTCCCACTGCTGACAAAATCAATCCTGCCTTATATCCCGGTGCTGTATATTCTACGCGTATATTGTGATATCCTTTCTTTATGGGAAAACCTGTAAAATCTTTATCTGATGTGTAATAATCTGTCTCTTTCCCATCCACATATATACTAAATCCCTTATCATATGGCAATGAGATATGAAACCAGCCGTCATTTTTCACTTCAATGTTTCCCTCTATAACATCACCCTTTGTTTTTTCCTTATCAATGTAAAATTCATCCAGACTGTTCCTGAATTCTTTTATCTGACTGTAATCAAGTGTATAACACTCAATATCCGTAATTTCATAATTTCCTCCTGATAGAGTCACATCTATCTCATCCATATATTCTGTTCCATCAAGAACATATTCAAACATATAGTTTTCATTATGATATTTCCAATCTGCGGCAGTAAGCTTATTTTTTATTCCGTTTAAGGTAACACTTACATCCGACGTTTCTTTTCCCTCTATATCATTATCCACCATAAACCTTACAAAAATAACCTTTCCCTCTACAGGCTCTTTCAATTTTAACTTAAGCTTCTTTGTCTGTCCGGTCTTAACGGTTATCATATAGCCTGTATCTGTCCGTTCCACTCCGCCTGCTGTATCTGAAACATTTACAGGTTCATAAGCTATTTCTTCCTTTTTTACTTCAAGGCTGATATTTTTTCTTTCTGCCCCATACACTGCAGCATTATCTGCAACTTTATATTTTAAAAGGCTTTCTACGTTATACGGATACGAAAGACTGCCATATAATTCTTCACTTATTACATTGTCTGTGGCATATCCTATAGGGTATGCCAAATCATTACTATAAATGCTTATATTATTTTTTTCACATATTTTTTCATATCCGACAGGCACAAAACCCTGACGGCTTACATAATATTTCACACCCATATATATATTATAAAGTGAATTGTAGGAGGTTGAAAGTATTGCATTATTTCTGTAGGTAACATCATTGTACATCTCATTTAAATAAAAATTCTTAAAATGTGTATTTACGGATGATGAATATGCTGACACCTGACAATAGCCGCTTGTCAGCACCATATTTACATTTGCCCATCTGCCCCAGTTGGAGGTGAACCTGTACACACTTTCCTCCTCATCAATCACATTATCTGCAAGCTCCTTTGCCGCATTTCTGTCAGCAATACGGTTTTCATCATAATCTACTAGTGTATCTGTACAGTTTAACACAATGCATACTATGGTTACTATCACTGCAAAGGGTACAAGCACTGCCTTTGGATTTCTTTTTTTCATAAATATATAAAAGCACAGCACAAGAGGAAGTACCTCTGCAATATGTGCCAGTCTCTCATATTTTTCAAGTCCTATAATAAACAGGACAAGATTTAAAACAGTTCCTGTTATTATGGTTTTCTTAAAAGACGTTACCTCATATTTATTCTCATTATTATCATATAATGTATATATCTGCTTCACAAATTGTGCTGTCATATAAAGAGCAAGGGGAAGAAATGGTATAAGTACCTTTCCGTCAAGATATAAGCCGCCATTAAAAGCATATACCACCATAGGACATATTGCCATAATTCCAAGGATAACAGCAAAAAAACGATTTGCCCTGTTCTCACGCCTTCTGTCAAAAAATGTCCACACAGCTCCATATACTGATATGGCCGTCAATCCCATAGAATATGGGCCATATAAAATAAACTGACCATTTAATGAAGGTATAAGCATACTAAAATCAAAACCTGATGATGCTTCCTGCCTTCCTCCCATAAGTGCAGATGCAGTAGGAATAATAAGTATACCTGCCATACATACTGCCACTGTTACACTTCCTATAACAGGTAAGATTGCTTTTATGGCTTTTTTTAATGACTTGTTTTCATTCCTGTCCATATATATCATTATGGAATAAATTCCTGCTGCAATAAAACTTCCTACAGAAAAATAAAAGCTGGTAGTTACAAGAAGAAAGCTGCTTATTGTTATGTGCCACAGCCTTCCCTTTCCCTCCATATAACTTTTAATGCTTATAAAAAGCATAAGCAGAAACGGAATGTAGTCTACAAACATTATGTGCCTGTGGCTGTGTAGAATAACAGGAGCTGCCATAAGGAACAAAAGTGTTACAAAAAATGTTACCTTTGCGTCATATTTCATTCTTATCCATCTGTAAAACAGCCATATTCCCGCAAAAACAGCTATTATATTTACTGCTATAATATATGTTCTCATTTCTATAAACGGCAGCAGATATGACAATAAGAGAAACGGGCTGTACAAACCGTAATATGCAAAATAATATATGTTCTGCCCACCGCCAATTTCTGATGCAAAGCTTGGAAAAAACTGTTCAGTCTCATAAAATCTGTTTCTAAAATACTCCGGCAGAACCCAGTGCTGATTTTCCCAATCAAGCTGAGAGCCATACACCTTTCCCGGAATAATAAGTATAAGTATAATTATTATATAAGCAGCTGACAGTATTGCCAAATTTATAAAATCTCTTTTTGAATATTTCTCTTTCATATGTACCCTCTTATTTTCTTATACTTCATCAGTACTGCATTTTATACCGTTCTTTATATAAAATATCATACTTTTGCGAGACTATTATACCTTGTTTATAAAAATTAGCAATATAAACTTTGATTTTTTTCTTTCCAATATCATACGAAAATGATACAATGTTTCTGTATAATATATTTACATTACGAGGAGGGTATAAAACACATGAAAGCAAAAACATTTATAAAAATCATACTGGTTCTTGCAGTTATTACTGCTGTCATTTTAGTTGGAGCCGGAATCATAAACACACATAACTCTGATATCTTAAACTCATCTGATGTACCCGTATCTGAAAATACCAATATCAGTACAGACATCCCTAAAAATGAGTTTACCGGACTGGACGGCGTAGAAAAAACATGCAGTGTTACAGATTTTTTCACTTATGGCACAAGTTTCTGCCTGTCAGGCTCATTTAGTGTAACCGGAGAAAAAACCATTGCAGATGTATATATTATTTTGTCCCAGGCATATAATTCAAAGAATTTGTCCCCTGACAGTGAGACATATACTTATTCAGCTTTATATGAAGAACTTCCTGACAGTGTTACTTTCAGTTCATACAAATACATAAACGACGGTATATCCCTTGAAGGCATGGCTAACGGTTCTTACTGTATACTTGTAAAGGCCATATATACAGACGGAACATATGACTACTATTCATTATCAAAAGAAAATAATGATAATGCTTCTATCTGCTATTACACCGTAACACAGACAGAAAAAACCGATAACAGAAATCAACGGATAGATATAGGCTTTTCTTCTGAAAATAATATGCCTTATTTATTCTTTAACGTTTGCTATGACTCTCTTCCTGATAATGTTTATGACATTGTTATTGACCCGGGACATGGCGGCAATGATGTGGGTGCTAAAAACGGTGAACTTTTTGAGTCAGATTTTACTCTTGATTATGCCCTTTCACTAAAAAAAGCTTTGGAGGATTGCGGCTATAAGGTAATGATAACAAGAGACGGAACGGAAGCACCTGATGCCCCTATGGCTTATACTATGTATGATGATGACGGTCGTGTCAATTTAGCAGGTGCAAGCAGTGCCAAGCTATGTCTTTCCCTGCATTTAAACAGTAATGAAAGTGAGTTATCACAAGGCGGTGTCCAGATTTATGTTTCCTGTCGTGGAAAAAGCTCCTTTGCAAAAACACTGGCTGATAACATTTCAACCATTGCTTCTACTCCAAAATCAAATATGAAGGCTTTTAAAATAGAGCCAGGCGTATACACAAGAGCTTTTTCTGCCGATGATGTTGCCGATTCTATGTCTGAGGCTGCTGCCGGCGGCTACGAACCTTATAATATAGATACTAATACTGATTATTATTATATGATAAGAGAGCTTGGAGGTATTGCCACAAATGCGTATGTAGACGGAAGAAAAACCACATACGGCGCTAACCGGTATGTGGCTTCTATTCAGGGTATTGAAAGCTATATAGTTGAACTTGGTTTTATCTCTGTAGATGAGGATTTACAGAATCTTCTTTCCAACAAGGATAAATATGTAGAAAGCATGGTAACTTCCATAAACAGCCGTTTTCAAAGACAATCATCTGAAAATTAACCTTCAAGGCGGCTGTCCAGTATTGCAAACAGTTTTTTAATTTCCAAAGGTTTGGCAATATGAGCGTTCATTCCACACTCTATTGCCTTCCTTTTGTCATCATCAAAAGCATTTGATGTTATGGCTATTATAGGTATATCTCTAATATCCTTTCTCTCCATTGTTCTTATTTTTCTTGTCGCTTCATAACCATCCATAACAGGCATATGTATATCCATAAGGATGGCATCATAATAATTGTCTTTGCTTTTTTCCAGCATATCAACTGCTATTGAACCATCGGAAGCTTCCTCTACCTTATAACCTCTCTCTGATAGCATAATATTTGCTATTTCACGGTTCATTTCATTGTCATCAACCAAAAGCACAGTCCTGTCACTTACCTTGCGTACAGGTTTTTCAGTTTCCACCTTACAGCTCTCCTTATTGCTGTTAATTTTAAATGTAAGGACTATTTTAAACTCTGTTCCTACACCCTTCTGACTCTGTACGGTTATATCACCCTTCATGACCTCTACTATACGCTTAACTATAGATAAGCCAAGTCCTGTTCCTTCTATGCTTTTTACTTTTGAATATTCCTCTCTCTCAAAAGGTTCAAAAATATGCTTAAGAAAACTCTGTTCCATGCCCATTCCCGTATCCTTAAACAAAAATTCATAACATACATAACCATCGTCTTCCCCCGGAAGTCTGTTTACATTTATGTATATATGACCGTCAGGCTCTGTAAATTTAATGGCATTACCAAGTATATTTATAAAAATCTGGTTTAAATGAAGCGTATCTGCGTAAACATCAGCATATTCCACATGTTTTGTATCCACATGAAGGTTCAGTCTTTTTGCATGAAGCTGCGGCATCATCATGTCAGTAAGATTATTTATAATCTCTATAAGATTACATTCTCTTTCCTGTATCTGTATCTTTCCGCTTTCTATCCTGCTCATATCAAGGACATCATTTATAAGGTTTAAAAGATGATTACCTGACTTTTTTATTTTTTCCAGATATTCCAACACCTTTTCCTTATTATCTATATTTGCCTCAGCTATACTGGTATAACCCAGAATGGCATTCATAGGTGTTCTTATGTCATGTGACATATTAGATAAAAAAATGGTTTTGGCATTATTGGCGTTTTTTGCCTTAGCAAGAGCATCCTCAAGCTTTTTTTTCTGTTCTTCTGCATTTTCCAGAATGTCCTGTATACTTCTGATTGCCATAATTGCAACCTTTGGTATACCATTTTCTCTTTCCTCTACCATAAAGCTTGTAAGACACCAATATGGCTTTTTGTTTTCGTCATAACGCTTGTATCTGTATTCAATATACTCTTTATCCATCAGCTCGTTTCTGACATTATCCGGTTCAAGAAAATCATATATGTCTTTTTCATCACCCTCCAAACTGATTTCATTAGAAAGATGTACCATTATTTTTTCTCTGTAATTTCCTTCATCTGTTCCTAATGTTTCAGGATATATAAGCTTACAGTAATTTTCATCAAGATTTACAAAATAAATCCTCTTATAAAAATGCACAGTACTTTCCAATGCCTTCATGTATCCTATATTATTATTTGTACTCATTATTACTGCCCCTTTGCTATTTTGTTCCCCATATAGATGTATCTGCTCCTATAACAGTGAAGGTCATAACCTCCTTATGTGAAGATGATTCATCAAACTGTTTGAAGAATACGCCCTTATACGCTGTTCCATTAATGTTTAATGTCACATACTGATTTCTGTAACTCCATGTGCCGGTATATGTACCTGATAAAGTTCCGTCTGCATTAAATGTAATACTGCCGTTTGACAGCATACCAACATTTGATATAGCTGAACTTGTTCCCATATTTACAAGCTCATATGTTCCTGTCATATCGTCCATCGAATATCCTGTAGTAGAAATTTCACTTCCAAGATACTCATATACTGCCGTCACAAGCCATCCGTCTTCATTGACAAACTGCTGATGGACTCTTACCTGATGCCATTCATTACCTAAGTTAAATCGTGTATGATAAATAAGATAATGGCTTCCGTTGTCATCTATAAAGGCTGAATTATGTCCTCCTGACTTATAGCCCTTCTGTGCATTTGCATTGTTTGTGGCAAGACTTGAAAGATTATAATTTCCAAAAAGCTTTATGCCTATTCCGTCCCTGTTGCTTCCTCTTGCATTTGCTCTTGTACCGTCATAGTCCACATATGTACCTTCTATATCTTTACTTCTGAAAAGTCTTATATGATAACCTCCATTTGCAACAAGCCCGCCATATGTAACGTACAGGTAATAATAATCTGTAGAACTGTCATACACTATATATGAAGCTTCACCTGTAGCTCCGGTAGCTCCTGATATTTTTTTACCCATATATGGGTCCTCGGTAGCATTTGTCAAATCTGATACTCCATATGTACGTGTATAATCGCGAAGACCTGTGTTCTTATCAAGCTTTATCATCCAGATTCCGCCTGACCAAGAACCATAGCTCATATATAAATCTCCGTTTTTGTCAAATACTACACAAGGGTCTATGGCATGCGCTCCTGTAGAACAGTTCCATGTACTTGCTTCACATTTTGTATTTCCGTCGCTGAACTGATATGGATTTCCGTAATATCTTCCTCCATACTTTGTAAAATCCGTATCACCTGTTACTTTTACATAATCAGTCTGAGTATATGAATATGTACCTGATGATGTAAAGCCTGAATATATAACAGGTCCCACATATGTCCAGTCACCCTCCAGGTTATCTGCCGTAAGTAAAACAATTGATGAATTCCATGAACAGCCGTTAATGCTCATATACATACACCACTTATTCATATTTGGATTCCATATAACATCAGGGGCCCACATATTTCCTCCATTGTTATATACCGGGTCTCCATTATTTGCCCAGTCAAAGGCACTTGCAAATAGCGAATTATAACTTGTGTTTATGTTATTTGTAAATGTAGTCCAATTCTGCAGATCATACGACTTCGCCCATGCCATATGAGAACCGAATATATAGTAACATTTTTTTCCTGATTTATCCGTTCCCACTACTATAGACGGATCATGTACGCTTACCCTGTTCTTTATGGCTGTACCTGTTTTCACGGGAGTGGATGTACTGCCACCGTTTGTGTTACTGTTTCCTGTATTACCGGTTCCTGTGTTTCCGCTGCTTCCTGTATTAGCGTTTCCTGCATTACCGTTTCCTGCACTTCCATTGCTGCCTGCATTACCATTATTTCCTGTATTGGTGCTACCGGCATTGTTATTGCCTGTGTTACCATTTGCTTCTGAATCAGTGCTGTCTCCTGTATTGCTAACATCTGTAGCACTTTCCGTTGTCTGGCTTTCTGGGTTTTCCTGAGATGTTTCCTCGTTACCTGTGGAAGTTTCTTCTACATCAGAAGTTTCCTCCTTTGAGGTTTTCTCCTCAGATGTGGTCTCTTTCTTTTCATTATCCTTATCTTTCTTAGTAGTTGTTTTTTCTACGACGCTTTTTGTAGTTTCCTGTTCTTCATCACTGCCACAGGCTGCCATAGATACAACCATTGCAATAGCCATAGATAAAGCTACAGCCTTTGCAAAAATTTTATTTCTCCTCATTTGCTCTCTCTCCTTTTTTATTTCTTTTAGGGTCAAGACTATGTCTTGAAACTCTAATCCGTTTTTTTACCTTTAGATAAATATATTACCACACATAAGGTATACTTTTCAATGTAATTCATAGTAATTTTTCCCTGTTTTTCTGATATTTTGTCGAATAATGTAAAAAAAAACTACGAATTGACTTTAAAGTGTTTTTTTTATATAATTATATCTATTCAGGCAATTTTAAGCGATATTATATTTATATGAGGTGAAAGGATAATGAATTCAATAAATACAAACAGCGGATATTCTTTTGAGGTGTTTCCTCCAAAAAAGGATGATGAATTTGATAAGGCATATGAAGTGTTAAATGCCCTTGGAAAGCTTAATCCTGACTTTATCAGTGTTACTTATGGAGCCGGAGGAAGCCGTTCTAAAAAAACTGTTGAGATGGCTTCATATATACAGAATACTTTACACATCGATGCTCTTGCCCATATGACATGTGTAGGCTGTAAAAAAGAAGATCTTTTAAAGGTTTGTGATGAGTTAAAAGATAATAATGTCAATCATATACTTGCATTGCGCGGGGACAGACCAAAGGATATGACTGATGAACAGTTTAATGCAAGAGATTTTAAATATGCAAGTG